>JANLJF010000057.1 GCA_029255605.1 Azovibrio restrictus | reverse complement strand
AGAGACGATAATATAAAGATTATGGCCATAGAATCATCTTGCGATGATACCAGTGCAGCAGTTATACAAAACGGCAAGGTGCTGAGCAACCTGATAGCTACGCAAAAAGTGCATGAAATGTATGGCGGTGTAGTGCCGGAAATGGCATCGCGCGCGCATATGCAGAACATTATACCCGTGGTAGATGTAGCCCTGAAGCAAGCCGGTGTAGATAAAGCAGACATAAGTGCCGTAGCCTTTACGCAGGCACCGGGCCTTATAGGCTCGCTGCTGGTAGGGGCATGCTTTGCCAAAGCCTATGCACAATCGCTGCAAGTGCCGCTGATAGCGGTGCACCACATGCAGGCGCACGTACTGGCCCACTTTATAGAAGATCCTAAGCCGGAGTTCCCTTTCCTGTGCCTTACGGTATCGGGTGGGCATACACAGGTAGTACTATGCCGCAGCCACCTGGATATGGAAGTGCTGGGCGAAACCATAGATGATGCCGCCGGCGAGGCTTTTGATAAAGTAGCCAAGATGCTGGGCTTGCCTTATCCCGGTGGGCCAATGGTTGACAAGCTGGCAAAGGAAGGTGACCCGTTGAAATTTGCGTTCCCAGTTAGTGATATGCAGGGCTTTGACTTTAGTTTTAGCGGCATTAAAACAGCAGTACTGTATTTTCTGCAAAAGCAGCAGAAAGAGAATCCTGATTTTGTAGCGCAAAACCTGAATGATATTTGTGCATCGGTACAGCATACCATTATCAAAATGCTGATGAACAAGCTGAAGAAAGCTGCAAAGGAACTGAATATAAAACATGTAGGTATCGCCGGTGGGGTATCGGCCAACAGTGCCCTAAGGCAAACGCTGCAGGAAACAGGCGACCAGCTTGGTTGGCAGGTATATATACCACGTTTTGAATATTGTACCGATAATGCAGCTATGATAGCTATTACTGCACACTATAAATACCTGCAAGGGCAGTTTGCGGATATGAGCATCAGCCCTACAGCACGAGCTACCTGGTCATGAGTAATTCCTATTTCCGGTTCAAACAATTCACCATACACCAGGATAGGTGCGCCATGAAAGTATCTACCGATGCCTGTATACAAGGGGCATGGGTGTCTGTTGCCGATAGTGTGCAGCATATACTGGATATTGGTGCCGGAACTGGTCTGCTGTCATTAATGCTGGCACAGCGTGCTGTCCATGTGCAAATAGACGCACTGGAACTGGATGCAGATGCCGCCATACAGGCTGGGGAAAATATTGCTGATTCCCCGTGGAAGGATAGGGTGCATGTGATAGCAGCAGATGCCCGTACCTATGTTTTCGATAAGAAATATCAACTGATTGTCTGCAATCCTCCCTTCTTTAATAACAGCCTGCTGGGGCCGGATGACAACCGTAATAGCGTGAGGCATGCATTATCCCTCAACTATCACGACTTGTTTAGCATTATCAGCAATACATTGGATACGAATGGTGCAGCCGCCATATTACTGCCTGCCGCAGAACATGCCATATGGGAAAGCATAGTAAAAGCACATGGTTGGAGTTTCAGCCGTATACTACAGGTGTATCCTAAAGACGGTGGTACATATAATAGGGTAATAAGTGTATGCTGCCGTGAAGCTGCGGATACCACTACTGAAATATTGCAGATATATGAAGATGGAGGAACCTATACCCCGGCATTTACGGCACTATTAAAGCCATACTACCTTAAGCTGTAGGTATCGTATTTTTCCTGCTGAACAGGAAGTGTAAGCATATGGTTATCCAACCTGCCCAGAAGAGATAAAAGCCTAAATGAAAACGCTCGCCCAGCCAACGGTGGGAAAGGTCTTGCCTGAAATCGTTATAAGTAAGATAAAGCCCGAATAAAGATACCAGTACGGCAACAAAATGAACAGCTTTAGATGTATTGGGCTGCGCCTTGCGTTGCACCAACCAGTGTATGCCATATAGCAAGAGAAAAATAGCCATTACCAGCAGCGAGCTTTTCCACCAGCTTTTAAAGACACCATATTCAGAATAAAACAGCCTGATGCCTATACGGCCCACCCACGATATTTTTGAAAACAGGTAGCCTATGATAGTAGCGAAAGCACCCAACAGCAGAAATATGGGCAGTTTACGTTTCATAGATTTATTCTAAACATCAAAGTTGAATAGACTGTGTAGTTTCCTCTAGTATTTTGCACAATTCGCCATAAGAATTAGGCTTCACAATGAAATCTGCAGCACCGTTTCCCATTGTATCCCTTTTGTCCTCATTATTTGATGAGGTAGAATAAATAAACACAGGGATGAATTTAAAATGCGTATCGTTTTTCAGTTCCTTCAACAGTTGCTTACCATTCATTTTAGGCATGTTCAGGTCGAGGAAGATAACATCCGGCAGTTGTGGAAAGTTTTCTTTCAGTTTTTGCAAGGCATCAACGCCATCCACAGCTGTCATTAGTGTAATGGTCGGATTCACAGAGCTTAACGCACCGGCAAATACTTCGCGGTCGTCAGCATCATCGTCTATCAGGAAAATTGTTTCAACTTTAGGCATATGGATGGGGTGTAAGTTAGACAAAATAAATATCATACTACCTCAAATAGTTCACTTATAGATTTTAACAATAATGGCACGGATATTTAAGGATATAGTATTTACTTACAATAAAGAGAATCCCCCAATGAACCTGTTAAATAATGGAATTCCTAACCCAGAGCCGGTAACTACTATTCCCCAAAATGGGGCAAGCGGTGCTATTGATGTATTGGTAAACGGACAGGCTGAGATACTGGAAATGATAGCAGCCGGTGCCGCATTAGATAATACATTATCAAGAATTGTGCAATGGGTGTCTGATTGCTATCACGGTAAAGTATCTGTTAGTATTCATAAGGTGAGCAATGACGGCACCCAATTGCAGTTGGTTTCTGCACAGGGATTGCAAGCGGAGTATATCGAACTAATAGAAAATTTAAATATTTCGGAAGACCCGGGAGCACACGCGTTAGCTGTGCGTACCCGCGAAAATATTATAGCAGCAGACCTGCAGGCACATCCCTCCTGGAGCGGTTACAAGGATGTGGCGGCGCAATATAATCTAAAAGCCTGCTGGTCAATACCACTCCTGTCAGCCAATAATGAAGTGCTGGGGGTATTCGCCGTTTATTTTGACCATGTGATGGCACCGGGTGCCTTTGATGTACACGTCATAAAACTCGTAGGGCATACTGCAGCTATCGCTATGAAAAGCCATCATAACGTGATAGTACAGCAAGAACTGGAAGCACGGGAAAATGCCGCTATCAAAAGGGGGAATGACGACCAGCTTAATTTTTACAGGGGCATGCTGGAAGATGCACCCGTGATGATTGCCGTACTGAGGGGGCGAGACATGGTTTTTGATTTTGCCAATGAGTTTTATATGCGGGCTGTTGGTAAGCGTCATATTCTTGGCAAACCATTGCGGGAAGCATTGCCGGAACTGGAAGGGCAAGGATTGCTGGAGGTATTGGACGAAGTATTTACAACAGGCATTACATATATAGGAAATGAAACTAAAATATACCTGAACCGTAAAGAAGATGGTGGCGTAGAGGAAGCATATTTCAATTTTGCGTATAAACAAATAAAGAACAAAGATGGTGCACCTGAAGGTATACTGGTGCATGCGGTGGATGTTTCAGAGCACGTACGTGCCCTGCGAAGGGCAGAGGAAAGCGAACAACGCTTCCGCAGCTTCGTTTTAAATTCACCTATGCCTATTGGTATATATATAGGCAGGGAAATGCGCATCCAAACGGTAAATGAGGCCATATTACGTGCATGGGAAAAAGATAGCTCGGTAATAGGCAAAACATTCCGCGAAGCATTGCCTGAACTGGAAGGACAACCCTTCTTTCAATTGCTGGATGATGTATACACAACGGGCATCCCTTACCAGGCTACAGAAGATAAGGTATACCTGATGCGCAATGGGAAGATACAACCCACGTACTACAATTTTACATATACACCACTGCGCGATGAAAATGGCGTGGTGTATGGCGTAATGAATACTGCAACAGAAGTAACAGACCTGGTGAAAGCAAAACAAAAGCTGCAGCAAGCCGAAGTACGGTTGCTGAATGCTGTAGATGTAGCGTAACTGGGTACATGGTCTATTGACGTAGCAACACAGCAAG
>JANLJF010000056.1 GCA_029255605.1 Azovibrio restrictus | reverse complement strand
AGTAAAATACCGCAGCTGTTATGCAGCAATAATTACGTTCTCTCTCTTATCCCTTATACAGAAGGGCCCTTTATAGGGCTCTTATTTTTTTATGTATATCCCGGCCTATTTCTATTATTTTGCAGGCAAAAGCCAAACGTGCTAAAACCCAGGTTTCAGAAAGGTATAATAGAGGCAGGATGCGATGAAGCCGGCAGGGGTTGCCTTGCAGGCCCTGTATTCGCCGCTGCTGTAATACTACCTGCACGTTTCTCACACCCTTTGCTGAATGACAGCAAGCAACTTACAGCGGCTGCCCGCGAAGAGCTTCGCCCGCTTATAGAAAAAAAAGCAGTAGCCTGGGCCGTAGCGATGGTAGACCAGGATGAGATAGACCGCATCAACATCCTTAAGGCTTCTTTCAAAGCTATGCATATGGCTGTAGACCAATTACACACGCGGCCGGAACTGTTGCTGATAGATGGCAATCGCTTTACACCTTATTTGGGCATTGCACATCATTGTGTAATAGGTGGTGATGGTATCTATGCCTCTATTGCGGCTGCCAGCATACTGGCCAAAACGCACCGCGATGCCTATATGAAGCGTATTCATGAAGAATATCCTCATTATGGCTGGAATGAAAATAAAGGTTATGGCACACGGCACCATGTGGAGCAATTAAAAGCACATGGCATGTGCATGCATCATCGCAAAACCTTTAAATGGAATAAGGCCGAAATACTAGCCCTTAGCGAGGGGGATGGTGATTTCGAATAAACTACCCACAGGGTCATTATCCTTTACCGTTATTTTCCCTTTATGCTGCCTGGCAATTTTAGATGTGAGGTATAAGCCCAACCCCGTTCCCTTTGTTTTACGGGTTTCTTCGTTTCCTATCCGGTAAAACTTATTGAAGATCTTGTTTTTCTCACCATCAGGTATGCCCTCTCCTTCATCTGCAACCTGCAGTATAGCACAATTGTTTTTCTTTTTTACAGATATACGCACAGGTTTGGCAGCAGGGGTATATTTTAAGGCATTTTCTACCAGGTTGCTCAATGCCATTTGCAGCAACAACTTGTCGCCCACTATTTCTGTATCAACCATTTCCTCTATTTCAAAACGGTTGGGGTAACGCCCTTCGTATTCATGTATACTTTCTTCCACAATCTCTGCAAGATTCAATGCTTCTTTAGCCGGCACATACTGCTTGCCTTCTATTTGCGATGCCAGCAGCATATTGTTGCACAGGTCATTCAGCCGATTGGCCTCCTTCACACACCTTTCTATCAGCATGTTTCGTTTGTCTAAATCCAATTGGTGGCGTTCCAGTGTTTGCAAATTCAGCTTCATAGCTGCTATGGGCGATTTCAATTCATGTGTTACCGATAGCATGAAATTGTTTTGCTGGCGCGACAGGCGGATGCTTCTGCGAAATGAGGAATATACCACTGCAGCACCTATAAATATCACAATAAGAAAAGTAGAACCCTCGCCTATATATTGCTTGGTGCGCCTGTTCTTTTTATCCTCAATTTCATGCAGGCGCGATGCAAACATCAATGGCTGTGCATTGCTATCTACCTGCGAATGAAGGGTAATAAGCTCCTGCTCGGATATTTGCACGGATTGCTTTTGCAGGCTGAAACCCCAGAAAACATATGCTGCTACTATATATGCCAGCAGCAATATTTGTATAGTAGTAGAAAAGCGCATAGGTCCTCGTATTATCTGTTGTCGGCTAAAGGTTTTTTCTCTATCCGCAAGCCTACCTGCATTATTTCGGGTAATGGATTAACCCGCATATTCTGCTCCAGCCTTATTTCCCAGGTTCCTTTTTTGCGCAGCATTACCGTATCGCCGTCGTTCGATATAGGCATCCGTTGTTCCCATATAGCACCCATACCACGCCCCATCCATTTACCGCCAGGTTCTGCCAGGGGTATCTCTATACGTCCTTTTTGAAATACACTATCGCCAGGGGCTTTGGTATATATCCATACCCATATATTAGAATAAGGATATGCTTCCGTATGCCTTATAAGAAAAAACAGGTTGTAGCGTGCATTCGTATCCGTTACATCAAATTTAAAAGAAGGACGGAACGTATTATCCCATGCGTTTTTAGGTATCGTATGCTCCTTTTGGTAATAAGGCGATGGCAGGCAACCGGCCATTCCTGATGCTACGCAAAAAAATATAATACCCCAGATAGTACGAAACATGTATAGACAGCTTGATAGATGTTGCAAAGATAAACTTATGGTTACAAGATATTCAGCACTTGCTCTTTCGCCTTTTCCAGCTCATCTTTCATATTGATGACCAATTGCTGTATCTCCGCATGATTCGCCTTGGAACCCAGTGTATTTATCTCACGGCCTACTTCCTGCAGTATGAAGCCCAGCACCTTTCCTTTGCTGATGCCTTGTTTTTCCACTGTGGTATGAAAATACTGGCAGTGCTGTTTCAGCCTTATTTTTTCTTCCGAAAAATCTATACGTTCTATATAGTATATCATTTCCTGCTCAAAGCGGTTCGGGTCCACATTGTCTGCACCTACCATGTCCTGCAGCGATTGCATGATGCGCGTGCGTATCTTTTCAGTACGTTGCCCTTCCAGCGGCAATATCTCTTGCAATAGTTCTTCTATCCTGTTGATGCGGTTGTGCAGATCTTTATGCAGCGCTTCGCCTTCATGTTTGCGATGCTCCATCAGCCCACGTGCAGCCTGCTCTATCACTTGCTTTATTTGCAGCCATTCATCTTCAGGTATCACATCCTGTTCCGGTGCTACTACTTCCGGCATGCGCATCAGGGTCGACAATACGTTTTCTTCAGGTATGCCTATTTCTTTGGCTATCTGCTGCATGCTCTGGTAGTAAAACACAGCAAGCCCTGTATTTACTGTCATGGGCTTGGTAGCGCCTTCTTGCTTGATGGCTATGGTAAGGTCTATAGTACCACGCATCAGTATGCTGTTTAGCAGGTTGCGTATGTCCAGCTCGTAGGAGCGTATGATGGGGGGAAGCTTAGTTACGATGTCAAACTGTTTACCGTTCAGCGATTTCATTTCTACTACTACCTGTCTGCCATTAATGGTAGCTTCTGCACGGCCAAAACCGGTCATCGAGTATAACATACTGTGTTAATTTGGAAACAAAGAAAAGATAATAGTGCTGCATTAAAAAACATGCGGTATCATTTTACATATCAAAATATTTAAAATCATCTTAAAACTATACACAGGGGTAATAACGGTGGGATATTTGGCTATTTTTGTTGCTTATCAATTAAGGCGTATCATTTAATGCGTATAACCGCACTCATCATATCCATATTACTGGCAATGCCGGTTTTTGCACAGCAACAGCCTACTAAGGCTGAACTGGAAAAGCGCAGGCAAAGTATTATGGAATCTATTAAAGAAACCCAGCAACAACTGGAAGCTACTAAGAAAGACAAGAATGCTACAATGGGCCAGCTGCGCGCCCTGCAAAGCAAGCTGAAAGAACGCCAGCGCCTTATTGGTAATATCAACCAGGAAATAGGGCAGATTAACAATAACATCCAGACATCTACCCAGGAAGTAAGTACATTAAAACAAAATCTTGAGATATTAAAAGCAAGGTATGCGCAGTCAATACGGTATGCATACCGCAGCCGCAGTTCTTATAATATGCTGGCCTTCATCTTTTCTGCCAGCAATTTTAATGAAGGGCTTCGCAGGGCAAAATACCTTAAAAAATATCGCGATTACCGCAAACAACAAGCCGACCAGATACGCATTACCCAAGGCATTATTGTAAAAAAGATAGATGTGCTGAATGCACAGAAGTCTGAAAAAGACATGTTGCTGACCACCGAAGAAAAACAAAAGCTAGAGATACAGAAGGAAACAAATGAAACAGACCAGGTAGTCAGGGAACTGAAAGGCAGGGAAAAAGAGTTGATAGCACAAATTGAAAAAGATAAAAAAGCTACCAAGCAGCTGGACCGTGCTGTGCAGGAAATCATCCGCCGCGAGATAGAAATAGCACGGAAGAAAGCTGAAGAAGAAGCTAAGCGCAGGGCCGAAGAAGAACGCCGCAAACAGGAAGAAGCCGCAAAAGCTGCAGCAGCGCAAAATACCAGTAAAGTTGCAGTAGGCTCTACCAGGCCGACAGAAGGCCCTATTAATATGGGCAATAACCGTACA
>JANLJF010000055.1 GCA_029255605.1 Azovibrio restrictus | reverse complement strand
TGTCATTATACTAAAGGATGTAATAGAGCATATTCCCGAACAGGAAAAGTTTGTGCCCTATCTTAAAAACCTTTTAAAGCCGGATGGGCAGGTTTTCTTTGGCTTTCCGCCATGGTACATGCCTTTTGGCGGACATCAGCAGTTGTGCGAGCATAAGCTGGGCATGATGCCATGGTATCATATCCTGCCTAAGTCGCTATACAGGGGATTGCTGAAAATGATAGGTGAGTCGGATGGTGTGATACGTGAACTTTCAGAGATACACGATACACGCATCAGTATAGAGCGTTTCGAACGCATCATAAAAAGCAGTGGCTTCAAAACGGTGAACAAACAACACTATCTAATCAACCCGATATACAAATACAAATTTGGCCTGCAGCCCCGCAAGCAACTTGGCATCATATCTGCCATCCCCTTTTTGCGAAACTTTGTGACCACTTGTGTGTACTACACAGTAGGCATGTAGTCATTCCATATCTGCCACGATGCCTCTGCCTGTAGAACCAGCATCTCGTGGCCATTCTTTATGGTAGCGCCCTGCGCTTTGCCTTTGGCCAGGAAGGCCGTTTCAGCGGGGTTATATATCAGGTCATATAGCAGGTGCTTATCGGTTATGGCTTCGTATGGTATATCAGGCGATGTTGTTACATCGGGGTACATACCCACCGGCGTGGTATTGATGATGAGAGTGTGTGTAGCGACATGTTCCGGCCGCAGGTCGGCATACACAATATCACCCACTGCTCTTGATACCTTTGTATAGCGTATGCCCAGTTGCCCTAACGCATAGGCCACCGCCAGCGATGCCCCTCCTGTACCTAATATCAGTGCGTCTGTATGGTGGGGTTGCAGCAAGGGTCTCAGGCTATCGGCAAAGCCGATTACATCTGTATTATAGCCCTTTAGCTTACCGGCATGTATCGCAATGCAGTTTACGGCGCCTATCTTTTGGGCGGTGCTGTCTATTGCATCCAGGTAGCTTAACACCTGCTCTTTATACGGTATAGTTACGTTAAGTCCCACCAGTGATGGGTGTTTTTTTATCAGCTCGGGCAGCTCGTGTATGGTAGGTATAGCATAGGCATGGTAAGAAGCATCGATACCCAGCCTTGTAAACTTATCTTTAAAATAACCGGGTGAAAAACTGTGCTTCAGTGGGTATCCTATCAGTCCGTATACTTTGTGCATAGTATTCAGTCTTAAAAGACAGAGGACATACTATCATAGCATGTCCTCTGTGTATGTATTCAATATATTCATAGCTTATTGTGCTGCACCTTTCTCTTTATCCAGGTACAGGAAAAAGGTATCACCACGAAGGCCTACACGCATAGCTTCCAGCGGCAGTACCTCTACCGGTGCTATATTGCCCAGGTTCACATTGGCACCCAGCAGCTCCATAAAGTATACCTGCTGTGCTTTTTGCGGTGCTTCCCATATTATCTTTTCAGAAGGTATCTGTGTCAGTATCTCCTGCACCAGGCCTTCACGCACCTCGCCCGAACCACGGTAGATACCTACGTTACCGGCCTCACGTGCTTCTGCTATCACATATGCAGAACCTGCTTCCAGCTCTGCACGCATCAGCTCTATCCATTTATAAGGGGGTATGATGTGGGCCGCATCTTTAGACCCTACTTCAGAAAGTACGGTTACATGCTGGGCCAGCTTTTCAATATAGCCGCACTTTTCAGCATGCGGTATGGTGATGGAACCATCTGACACTTCTACATACTTCAAACCGTAATCTTTGATAGCCGACAGGTAATCGTGGAACTGGCCGCGCACCAGGAAAGCCTCGAAAAGTGTGCCTCCAAAATACACGGGTATATCATGGGCGGTATATATATCTATCTTCTCGCGCAGGTTGTTGGTAACGCAAGCCGTACCAAAACCCAGTTTTACAATGTCAACATAAGGGGCAGCTACAGAAAGAAAGTTCTTTACTTCATCATGTCCCATGCCCTTGTCCATAACCATTGTAAGGCCATGCTGGCGTGGCTTCTGTGTACGTTCCGGCAGATTCTTTAGGTGAAAATTCATTTGGCTTTATGTTTCTATATCGACAACAAATGTACATCTTTCAATGTTCCATGTACAAAAATGAATTTTTGACTTGTATATTAGCGTTATATTTACGGCTATGAAACGTAATGTACCGTTGTTTGGCTTTGCCGCCGGTGTGGTAATGCCTGTTATAGGTTTCTTTATTGTGTACCTGATACTGTTTCACAATTACAGTTTCGGCGACTTTACCCGTTACCTGATGCGCACGCACGACAAGGCTGCTACGGTTTTGAGCCTTTCTATACTCATGAATATTATTCCTTTCATATTCTTTACCAATAAACGCCTGGACCTTTCTGCACGCGGGGTACTGATAGCAACCATCCTGTATGCGGTACTTATTGTATTGCTAAAGTTTGTATGGTAGTATGCGCTACTACATCATTGCGGGCGAGGCCAGTGGAGACCTGCACGGCAGCAACCTGATAAAGGAACTGCATAAGCAAGATAACAAGGCGGAAATACGATGCTGGGGCGGCGACCGCATGGAAGCAGCCGGCGCCACCGTGGTAAAACATTACCGCGACCTGGCTTTTATGGGCTTTGTAGAAGTATTGATACACCTGCGCACTATTCTTCGCAATATAGACTTCTGTAAAAAAGACATTGCTGCTTACAAACCCGATGTGCTGGTGCTGATAGACTATCCGGGCTTTAATATGCGCATAGCCGAATGGGCAAAACAGCAAGGCATTAAAGTAGTGTACTACATATCGCCACAAGTATGGGCATGGAAAGAGAACAGGGTAAAGAAGCTGAAGCGGGATGTAGATAAAATGCTGGTGATACTGCCCTTCGAGGTAGACTTTTACAAAACATGGGATTATAAGACTACTTACGTGGGCCATCCATTGATAGAGGTAGTGGCGCATGAAAGAAATGAAGTACCTGCGCAACCATTGTCGGACAAGCCTATAATAGCCCTGCTGCCCGGTAGCCGTGCACAGGAAATAAAAGTGAAGCTGCCGGAAATGCTGCATATGGTGCAGCATTTTCCGCAATACCAGTTCATAGTAGCGCAGGCTCCATCTCTGCCCGATGAGCTATACCAACAATTGATAGGTGGTGCTAATGTGCTGCTGGCAAAGGGACAGACATATAACCTGCTAAAACAATCGGCCGCAGCATTGGTTACCAGCGGCACTGCTACGTTGGAAACGGCACTGTTTGGCGTGCCGCAGGTGGTGTGCTACAAGGGCAACCCTATATCTTACTGGTTGGCTAAAAAGCTGGTGAAGATAAAATACATATCGCTGGTGAACCTGATAATGAATAAACCGGTGGTAACAGAACTGATACAGCACGAACTGAATGAGCAGAACCTGAAAAGGGAGCTATCGCTGATACTGAACGATGCAGTGCATATTGCCCGGCTGAAAGCAGACTATGCGCAGCTATGGCACCTGCTGGGCGATAGCCATGCCTCTGCCATTGCCGCCAAAGAAATCATTGAAACTGCTAATGCCTGATGAGCCTTACTATCATTACAATGATAGCAATAAGGAACATAAACAGCGAGATGCGGTTCATGCCATGCATGAATTTAATGCTCATATCGCGAGGCGCACCGGGTTCTCGTTTCCTGATATAGAAATACGTCAAAATCTGCTTCCACATATCTTTTGCTGCTTTGCTACTAAAGTTAGCAACAAATTTGGATAACCTGCGCAAGCAATCTATATTTGCACCCCAACCACGGGGGATTAGCTCAGCTGGCTAGAGCGCTTGCATGGCATGCAAGAGGTCATCGGTTCGACTCCGTTATCCTCCACAAGCTTTAAGTCGCCCAATGGGCGACTTTTTTTATTTCTTCTTGTTAAAGAAATCGCGTAGCTCACGGCTCATTTCTTCACCTCTTTTCTTCAGGTCATTCAGTTCCTCTGTCATGTTACGCTGCATGGTATGGAAATTCATAGGGGTGCCAGTGGTCATAAACCCCAGGTCGGCAGGGGTCTTAGCCACCGGTATGATGATCCATGCCAAGATATAGGCCAGCAGGCCGATGCCCATTGTGAGGAATAGCACTGCAAATATCAGGCGCACTATTACAGGGTCTATATCAAAATAGTTGGCCACACCACTACACACGCCACCTATTATCTTGTCTTTAGGGTTGC
>JANLJF010000054.1 GCA_029255605.1 Azovibrio restrictus | reverse complement strand
GGCTGTTCCAGCCTTTCTTATATACTATATATATGGCGACTGCTATAAAAGCGACTGTTAAGCTCCTTAGTACTGCTATATTAGCAAATCCGGCAAGGGCCAGTAAAAAGATGAGTAATGATAGCGCCAGTAATCCTGCAAAGAAATAGAGCGCCCTGATGTGCATCTTATGCTGCTTGATTATGCGTAACCCCAATTCATCAAATACCAAAGCCATACTGATACCAAGCATGCCCGTAAACAATGCAGAAAATGGCGCGGGAATGAAATAGGATAGCAAACTCATAAGCCTAGTTCATAAAAAGCTTGCCCGATGCGGCATGTTTCCTTAACAATGCACTGGCGCGGTAGCGGTCTTCGTGATATTCATTATACAAGCCATCCAGTATTTCCAGGCATTTGGTAGCGCCCCATTCATCGGCCCATTGCAACAGGCCTTTAGGATAATTCACACCTTTGGTCATAGCCAGCTCCAGGTCTTGTGCAGAGGCTATGTTCAGGTGCAGGGCTTCCACTGCTTCGTTTATCAACATCACTACAATGCGCTCTATAATGTACTTGCCCAGTTCCGGGTCTTTGTTAGGTTCTGCTTTGGTAGCACTTTCGGCATAGTTGTAAAAACCACGGCCTGTTTTACGGCCCAGCCAGCCGGCTTCCAGCAGGCGCTTTTGTGAGAAGGACGGTTTGTAGCGGGGGTCGTAAAAAAAGGATTGGAACACGGTTTCCGTTACCACATAGTTCACATCATGGCCTATATAATCGGTAAGCGTAAAAGGTCCCATTTTGAAGCCACCCATTTCCGTCATCGCAGCATCTATAGTGGGTATATCCGCTATGCCTTCTTCATAGATGCGTATCGCTTCTCCATAAAATGGACGTGCTACACGGTTTACGATAAAGCCCGGTGTATCTTTTGTAATAACAGGTGCTTTGCCCCATTGTTTCATCAGGCCTTTGCAGGTGTCTACCAGAGCCGCATCTGTTTGCACAGCGGGTATTACCTCTACCAGCGCCATCAGCGGTGCCGGATTGAAGAAGTGCAAGCCAATAACCCTATCTGCCTTTTTGCAAGCAGCAGCTATGGAGGTAACGGACAGTGATGAGGTATTGGTAGCCAGTACGCAGCCTTCGCTCACGATGGCTTCCACATCGGCAAATACTTTCTTCTTTATATCCAGGTTCTCGATAATGGCTTCTATCACCAGCGCACAATCTTTGAATGCGGATAGCTCCGTAGCAAAGCTGAAACGGTTCAGTACTTCTTCGGCATTGGCTATCTTTCCTTTTTCGGCCAGTTTATGGAGCGTAGCGGTTAGGTTGGCTTTTGCTTTGTCCACAGCAGCTACATTGGTATCAAACAATACCACCTTATGCCCTGCTACCGCCGCTACCTGGGCTATGCCACTACCCATAGCACCTGCACCTATTACACCTACTATGCCTGAAGAAAGATTTTGTTCCATTTTGTTCCGGTTACTGTTGTTTCAATTTGTTGTGTTTTGTTGTGATTTTTCAAGTTTTTAGTTTTTCACAACACTTGCTAGAGTGTAAAATGCACATAGCAAATATACATAAAATATGTAATTATTTATACTTTTTGTTTTCTGCCAATGCCGAAGTTGACGAGGTACACACCACTGAAAATAAGGGCAGTGGCCAGTAGTTTTATCCAGGTCAGGTCTTCGCCTATGACGATGACAGAGATAACAGCTGCGAATATAGGTTGTAAATAGATATACGCCCCTGCGGTAGACGGGCTAAGGTGGCGCAGGGCATAAATGTTCCACAGGTAGGTGAAGAAGGTGGTGCAGATAACAATGAACGCCACAGCGAGGTAATCGGTGGTTTTGAAGAGCGACCAATCGATAGCACGAAATTGCGACCAGCCAAATGGCAGCACGAACAGGAAACCAAAGAAGAACACCCAGCGGATGACAATAATAGGGCGGTAGCGCTGCATCAGTGGTTTTATCATGACGAGGTAGATGGCGTAGGATGCTGCATTGAGGAATACAAAGAAATCGCCCATGGCGGAACTACCCGTCATGGTTATTTCCTTGCCCGCACTCATCAGCAGGAAGGCGCCGCCGATACCCATCAGCAGGCCGATGGCTTTTTCGGTTTTAATGCGCTCGCGCAGTACGAACAGGGCAATGACTGTTATCAGCAAGGGGGTGCTCATCATAATGAGTGACGCATGGATGGGGTAAGTAAGATTCAGCCCCAGGAAAAACAGCATCTGGTTGAGCGCCACACCAAAGAGGCCGCCGAGTACCAAAGTGATCCAATCTTTCTTCTCGATCTTAGCACGGAACTGGTTACCACCTGCAAAGCTGAGCCAGAACAGCAGCATGGTTACGCTAACACGGATGAAGATAAAACCGAGTGGTTCTATCAGGCGGGGCATAATGTGCTTGGCTACTGTAAAGCCGGCCCCGTAAAACAAATTGGCACCTAATAACGCCAGGTGCGCCTTAACACGTTCATTCACGGGCGCAAAGGTAACACCCCAACCCCTAAAGGGGCTTTTTCTCATTATAATTTTTGAAGCCAGTTTTCTAATACCACCTTGTATTGATATTGGGCATTGGCAAGCGGTAGTTTATGGAAAGGGAATGTTTCCGCGCCTTTTAGTGCCGTCAACAAGTCAAGCCCTTTTTGTGGGGCATGATAAAATACCCCTTCTTTATGTAGGTGCCTGCCGAGAAATTCCTGTTCCGTTTGCCCGGGGGTTGGAACCAGAATGGCTTTCTTATTAAGCACTACCAAATCCATAAGGGTAGAATAGCCGCTGCGGCATACTACCATATTAGCTGCTGCTATCAGGGGTTGCAGCACTTCTTTGGTAATGCGCTTGTGGTAGGTGATGTGTGCAGGTATTGTGCCCTTGTCGGTTACCTTATCGCTGCCTTCTACAAATACTACTTTGCCTTTGTACTGCTGCACCTGCTGCCAAAGCATATCGGCCAATAAAGTGCGTTGCGGTTCCGGGCCGGAAAAAAGTATCAGTAAATGCTGCTCAGATACCGACATCGGTTCCACCTGAGATAATAAACCGATATACTGTGCATTGGCAGGCATCACATCCGGGTGCGCCAACTTACCTGCAAGGTTAGGCGTGCCGGGCACATCTACCACCCAGCAATCCTTAAAGCGTTCCAACTGTTTATAATGTATCCGTTTCAGCAGGTTGTCTGCAAAAGGGCCCATGCCACTTTGTGCCAGCACCTGGTGGGTCATGATAACAGAAGGTATCGTGGGGTGATATAAACCATACCTATTATCAGAAATAATGCCATTTATCTGCAATAATTCGGCCTGTTGTTGCACCCATTGGTGCTCGTAACGGATGGTTTTAAGCAGGCCGGGCAATTGCGCGAAGAGTTTGGCCATAAAGCCACCCCCTTTTTTGCTGTATTCTACATTGTAGCCTTCCAGATGGATTGTTTCTATACCCGGAAAGGTTTTAACGATATATTGGCGCTGCCAGTCGTTACCGGCGAAAACGGCCGTATGGCCGAGGCTTTGAAGGTGCTGAATAACGGGCACACAACGGGTGGTATGACCCAGTCCCCAGTCGAGCGGGGCTACTAATATGCGCATTGATTTTTGGATAGCCGTAATACTTAACTTTACAAAAGTAGATGTACCTACCTGATGAAAGGGAACAAATTAATAACAGGATTGTTAATATTATTTGCGGGCATGATTTTGCTTGAAAGTTGTGCAAGCAGCAGTAAAGGTTGCGGTTGTGGTTCTGACCTTAACAGGGTATATAAAACACCAAAACGTTATCGATAAAAACCTGAGGTTATGATGGGCGGTCAAGATAAAGTATGGATACACTATCGAAAAGATATCATAGCAGCCGATGTATCATCAGCCATATTCCTTTCCGCATACCTGCGACACGGAGCCATACATCGTTTGTACATTCCCTGCCTTGAGGTAATAGATTTACAGAAATACAAAGTAGTGAAACAAGCCGTGAAGGTGAAAGTATGCCTTATAGACCGCATGCATATCCCGTTTGTATTTGCAGTTTGTAAAAATTAACCTGCAGCCTTTTCCAACCACCTGCCTGCCAGAGCCGTACCACTCCAGCGTATGCTTATTGCTGCTGCGGTTTATCTTCGTCTTCTTTGCCTTCCTTGGCGTCTTTGAATTCCTTCACACTTTTGCCTAAGCCTTTGGCCAGACCCGGCAGCTTTTTAGCACCGAAGAAGAAAACAACGATGAGTAAGATGATCAGGATCTCGCCCCAACCGGGTATGGATAAAAATTGAT
>JANLJF010000053.1 GCA_029255605.1 Azovibrio restrictus | reverse complement strand
GCAGGTACCCATAGCCGATATCAGCTCTACACGCCTGCCCATATTCAGTGCGCCATGCACCATAGAGCCGTGAGAAGGTATCACCTGTTCGGGAGAGCTGGTGCCTACGGCCAGTATCTCTGCTTTATCTATCGTTATCTTGTCGTCAAACAAACCCCTGATGGCATTGGCAGCCATTTCTACATTGGTATGGGTGCTCTTGCCATCGCGAAAAGCGTAATAGCGTGTTTTGATGCCATTGTTTCGCAACACTATGGCCCGTGCTTTTGACGGTTTGCCATTTACCATGCCCAGCACACTTTCCATCTCATCGTTGGCTACCGGTTCGTTAGGTAAAAATTTTGAAAGACGTGTAATATAAACGGGTCTCACTATCTATGTTTCAATTTGGGTTTGCAAAAATAATCATTCTGACACGCTTTAATAATAACGTGCCAAAAATGTTGCAATAAGGGGTTGAAAATAGTTCTTTTTACGTTGCCTGCAATAGCTTTCGCCTTAATAGCAATATAGCCATACCCCTTCGGGTACAGCTATATGCGCTCTGTTATTATATATAGGCACTAAAAAAACGTTTACTCTTCGCTTGCCTGTTTCAGCCCACGGATACCATAATAATACATACCCTTGTAGCCGGGGCGTATGCCACCTATCTGTATATTCCCGTTGCTGTTGGCTATAATGCGTTGTATATCCTCGGTGCTTTTTACCGGCACATCATTCACGCTGGTTATCACAAAGCCATTGGGCATTTCGGTACTGGCCAGTGTGCCTTTGCCCACGTTGGTCACTACCACGCCGTTGCTTACGTTATATTTACTTTTTTCTTCACTTGTCAATGCCCGCATAGAAGCGCCTAAGGTATTATCTACCCGTGGTGCAGGTTCGGTCGTCATTTTGGTAGAACCATCCAGCGTGGTCAGCTGTACGCTTACGGTTTTGCTAACACCATTGCGCAGGTAGGTAACGCTCACATTATCGCCGGGGTGGTAGCGGGCTACCTGCTCCTGTAGCTGTGGTTCGGTACTTACCGGTGTGCCATTTACATGGGTAATGAAGTCGCCCTTTTTCAGGCCTGCCTTACCGGCACCACGGTTGGGGTCCACACCATTTATAAATACACCATCGGTACGGTCTATACCCAATGCCGTGAGTTGTTCGGGTGTCGCCATCTTCCTGTCTATCAGCGATACACTCAGGAAACCACGCTGCACCTTGCCAATTTCCACAAGGTCGTTCGTTACCTTCCGTACTATATTAGCAGGAATAGCATATGAATAACCTGCATATGAGCCTGTTGGCGATGCGATGGCCGAGTTGATGCCTATCAGTTGCCCATCGGTATTTACCAGCGCACCACCACTGTTGCCGGGGTTTACCGCAGCATCTGTCTGTATAAACGACTCTACCGGTGTGCCCGACTGCGACCTGTTGATGCCTATAGAACGGCTCTTGGCACTTACGATACCGGCTGTCACCGTAGCATCCAGCGTTAGCGGGTAGCCCACAGCCAGCACCCATTGCCCCAGCTTCACATCGTCTGAATTACCAAATTCCAGGTAGGGCAGGTTCTTCTCGTTTACCTTCAGTATAGCAATATCGGTAGATGGGTCGGTAGCTATCAGCTTGGCCATAGCGGTATAGCGGTCGTTAAAGGTTACGGTCACCTCATCGGCATTGGCTACCACGTGGTTATTGGTTACAATATATCCATCGGGGGAAATAATGACACCCGAACCGGAACCCTTCTGGGGTGGCTGGTAATATTGCCTTTGGCCAAATAGCTGCCCGAAGAAATCATCTCCGTACGGGTCTTGCACTACTACGGTTCTTGCCTTGGTTTGTGTTTTAATATGTACTACAGCTTTTACCGAGTTTTCGGCAGCCAACTGGAAGTCGGCAGGTGCCATCCTGCCACCGGTATTGGCGGTGTAGGCTGCATAGGCGCTTTGGTTATAGCTGGGTGCCTCATGCGCAGTAAAATACGGGTTGCGGTCTGCGAAACGGCCGGCTACATACAAAGTACCTACCGAGGTAAGCGCTGCTGTAAGAATGACGGGGATGATTCTTGATTTCATATATATCCTTGTTTCTATTTTTATATGGTTATGTGTAACAAATTTATCACCATACGTTATTATAAAACTGTTAAAAACAATGTGCCGGAAGGGGAGGGGGGTAATCGGTGTATTGGTAATATTTATTTAATACCAGCAGCAGGCAGTGCAATGGAAGGGTAAAAAATGGCGGTTGCAGCCATTACGAAATTGTGTAATTATCATATTATTTACGTACCTTCGCACCTCGATTTTGAAAAGCAATAATCTAAATTTATAATTTAAACTCAAAATGGCAGACTTACGGTTACAGCGCAACTTCGGTATTGCAGCGCACATTGACGCCGGTAAAACCACGACCACAGAACGTATTCTTTATTACACAGGTGTGAACCACAAAATAGGTGAAGTGCACGAAGGTGCTGCTACTATGGACTGGATGGCACAGGAGCAAGAGCGTGGTATCACCATTACCTCTGCTGCCACTACCTGCTTCTGGCAGTTCCCTACTGTACAGGGTAAACCAATAGCAGAATCTAAAAAATACAAATTCAATATCATCGATACTCCGGGCCACGTTGACTTTACCGTAGAGGTAGAGCGTTCTATGCGTGTACTGGATGGCCTTGTTGCCCTGTTCTCTGCGGTTGACGGTGTAGAGCCTCAATCTGAAACAGTATGGCGCCAGGCAAACCGTTACCGTGTACCACGTATCGGTTTCGTAAACAAAATGGACCGTATCGGTGCTGACTTCCTGATGGTGGTGCAGCAGGTGCGCGATATGCTGGGTGCTAAATCAGTACCACTGCAATTGCCTATCGGTGCGGAAGATAACTTCAAAGGTGTGGTTGACCTGATCCGTATGAAATCTATCATATGGGATGATGCTACACAAGGTATGACATATACAGAGGGCGAAATCCCTGCTGATATGGTGGAAGAAGCGAACGAATGGAGGGCTCAACTGGTAGAAGCAGTAGCTGAATACGATGAGCACCTGATGGAGAAATTCTTCGAAGATCCGAACAGCATCTCTGAAACGGAGATACACGAAGCAGTACGTAAAGCTACTATCGACCTGAGCATCATCCCGATGCTGTGCGGTAGCGCTTACAAAAATAAAGGTGTACAAACAGCACTGGATGCGGTTATCCGTTACCTGCCCAGTCCGGTAGATATCGAGGCTATCAAAGGTACAGACCCTGATACCGGTGCTGAACTGCTGCGTAAACCGGATGCTAAAGAGCCATTTGCTGCCCTGGCGTTCAAGATCATGACCGATCCTTTCGTAGGCCGCCTGGCGTTCTTCCGTGCATACTCCGGCCACCTGGATGCAGGTAGCTATGTACTGAACGTGCGCAGTGGTAAAAACGAGCGTATCAGCCGTATCATGCAGATGCACGCTAACAAGCAAAACCCGATAGATTTCATCGAAGCAGGTGATATCGGTGCTGCTGTTGGTTTCAAAGACATCAAAACTGGTGATACCCTGTGCGATGAAAAACACCCGATCGTTCTGGAAAACATGTTCATTCCGGAGCCGGTAATCGAAATCGCTATCGAGCCTAAAACACAGGCCGACGTTGATAAAATGGGTATGGCTATCGCTAAACTGATAGAGGAAGACCCTACACTGCGTGTAAAAACAGACGAAGCTACAGGCCAAACCATCCTGAAAGGTATGGGTGAGCTGCACCTGGAAATCATCGTTGACCGTATGAAACGCGAGTTCAAGGTTGAGATCAACCAGGGTGCGCCCCAGGTTGCTTACAAAGAAGCTTTCACTATGCAGATATCGCACCGTGAAACTTTCAAAAAGCAAACGGGTGGTCGTGGTAAGTTCGCCGATATCCAATTCGAGATCGGACCTGCTGACGAAGAGTTCCTGAAAGAAGGTAAGGGTACTTACCAGTTCGTAAACGATATCTTCGGTGGTTCTATCCCTCGTGAGTTTATCCCTGCGATACAAAAAGGTTTTGAAGCTTCTATGGTAACTGGTCCTCTGGCTGGTTTCCCTGTTGAAAACATGCGTATCCGCATCTTCGACGGTTCTTTCCACCAGGTTGACTCTGACTCTATGTCATTCGAGCTTTGTGCTAAGGCTGGTTTCCGTGAGGCAGGCCGTAAAGCAAAACCTGTACTGCTGGAGCCTATCATGAAGGTAGAGGTAACTACTCCTGACCAATACATGGGTGATGTAACAGGTGACCTTAACCGTCGTCGCGCTATGCTGGAAGGTATGGATAGCCGTAACAACCTGCAGGTGATCAAAGCTAAAGTATGAGGCAAGTCCTATGGGGATGAAGAAGGCAGCGCACACAGCGCATGCGCAAA
>JANLJF010000052.1 GCA_029255605.1 Azovibrio restrictus | reverse complement strand
GATATCCAACAAACGCTTGTGCGTGCAAAGTTGGAACTGCTCACGCGATTTCTTGTTAACGTGCGGTGAGCGCAATACTGTAAAGATCTTCTTCTCTGTAGGCAAAGGAATAGGGCCTGTAACCACTGCTCCTGTATTGCGCACAGTTTTAACGATTTTCTCTGCAGACTTATCAACCAGGCTATGGTCGTAAGATTTCAGCTTTATTCTGATACGCTGTGACATACTTATAAATATCTTCTAACCCGTAAAATTTGGGACTGCAAAGGTAATGTGTTATTTGAAACAGACAAAATATTTTAAAAGAATTTTTAAATTTTCTTGAAATCTTACTTGTCTGCTGAAAGTATGGCCCCTATTGAGTGTCATCCATATTCCACCGGATGATGTCGGGCTGTGAAACGTATTTATTGGAATACCGGTACTTCAGTTCAGTTGTCAAAGTTACCCTAAATGATGGAGTCTCCTCCACTTTTCGCGGAAAATATATGGCCCGTAATTCTATAGTGCCGAACACCAGGTTCTCATTGCGGGTGCGCACCCCGGCCCCTATACCATTGTGCAGTTCCGATTTGGAGAATGGCTGGGCCACAGGGGTTATGAGCGAGGCATTGAAATTGACAAACGGGGCAAACCGGAACCCGAGGAACTTATAATTCAGGAATACTGTGCTTTCCACATTTGCGCTGATACGCTGCTGCCCTATGATAAGCGGGGAATTGAAATATTGCAATCCGAAAGGGTTATCCAGCCTCAAAGGCTCGCTGGTCACCATATCGAACAGCTTAGTATAGCTTGCCGAGATATACTGGCGCATTTTATAACGTTTCCATTCCCAAAGCCGGCTGAACCAACTCCCACCCACCATAAAACCTGCATCTTCCAACCCATGATTAAAATAACTGCCTGCCCTAAAAAAATAGCGAATAAAGTCTTGCCTGGATGAAACTACGTACCTATCGGCTTTGATACCCACATATGGCCTGTTTAGTTGTAACTGGCGGTACCATCCACCGGTTGCTGTAATATTATAACCATATGGTATGTCTTCCGTTACACCAAAACCATAGACGTAATTGGTTTTATAAAAGTCCTGCCTGAAAAAAGTAAATGACATCAATGCCAGTTGTACATCATTGAAAAGCAAATCGATAGCGCTGCTCACCTGCAATGGCACTTCATCAAAATAGGTTTGCCCGTAGCGGATGGCTGCAAAACGCCGGTCGCGCACCTGGCTGGCCAGCAGTTTCCTGCCGGCTATGTTATATCCCACCCAGCCGTCTATGGTATGGCCGGTGTAATTGTAATACTGACTATCGGGCCGCACACGCGCATACCTGTTTTCCGATTGCCGGTGCGCCAATGTCAGCCCTCCGGCCGTACGCATATACGGCGAAACCAATGGCTTCTCCACCAGCAGATATGCAGTATTTTCCTCCTCCTTATCATCATACCTGTTGGGATAAATAACTGAATACCCCACCTGTGCGTCTATAAATGTCCCGGCTACATTCCCTTTTCTGTAGCCAACCTCATAACCCGCCTTTGGCTGCCTGTCCTGGTCCAGTAAGCCCGTTAATTCCAGCCTTTGGCCCATACCCAAGAGGTTATTTTCAGCTACCGTCACCCGCATATGCTTTGGGTTGCCAATATTGACCTTCCCACCAATGCTATAGATATCGCGGGTCACTACTATCATATCTACAGAATCTTCATACCCCGGCAGTTGTTGTAAATAGATGCGCGCATCCTGTATAAAAGGTATGGTACGCAGGTAGCGTTCATTATCCGCTACTTTATAAGGGTCTACCCTGTCCCCTTCTTTTGTAAACAGGTTATCCTTTATCACCCATTCTTTTGTGGTAACGTGGGTATTATTCATCAGTTGGGTACCAAAATAGGCAAACTGGCGAGTGGTATCCGTTACCCGTTCTTCAAACTTCAGCTGCTTTACGATGACACGACGGATATACTTATCGCGGTACTTTTTGTAGATATCCTCGCTCTTTATAGATCTCCGGGGCGTATCGGCCGGCGTAGTTTTAATAGCATGAATACCTTGCTTTAACGCTTTATTCAACCAGCTATCCTTTTTCCCTATTCTTATACTATCCAGCACAAGGCTATCCGCCTTCTGCTGTGCAGAAGATGCCGTAGCATACAGCAACAGTAATATGGAAAGGTATGTTCTAATGATTTTAGCGGGTATTTGAGCTTCAACTATTTACATACAAAAATCGTACACAGCAACACTTATGGAATAAATGAAATGCTGCATCTATACTTTATGAAGTACTTGTTCATGCTGTTTCTTCTTCCAGTTACTGTTCAGGCACAATCGTTTGAATACAAATTTGATACGGTTATCGTTATCGACCCTACCCTTTCTTCTACAAATACTGTAACAATTGGTTCTTGCGTCATGCACGAGCGAATAGATGCGCAAACAGGCAAGAAAGAAATATTCAGACGGGTAGATAAAATGCCCCAGGCAGGATATGATATTATGGCCTACTTAAGCAAACAGTTAACTTTTCCTGCATCAGACAGCAACTATAGGTGTACCAAAACGATTGTACAATTTGCAATTGAAGCAAGTGGCGCTATCACATATCCTCGAATATTAAAGTCTTGCAATCCGCAACTAGACGACCAGATTCTTTCTGCCATCAGAAATATGCCCAAGTGGCAACCGGCAGAGCAAAAGGGCAAACCTATCGCTACACTCTATAGCCTTCCTATTTTAATTGAAGTCAAGTGATCAATACCCATACTTCTCTTTCCAGCAATGACGCAGATAATCGCGCAGGCGTGCTTCTGTAGCATTATTACCGGGGTCATACAGTTTAGTGCCGGCTATCTTGTCGGGCAGAAATTCCTGCTCCACAAAATTTCCCGGAAAGTCATGCGCATATTGATAACCCTTGCCATAGTCCAGCTTTTTCATCAGGTTGGTTGGCGCATTACGTATCTGCAACGGCACCGGCAAATCACCCGTCTGGCTTACCAGCGACTGAGCTTTATTGATAGCCATATAACTGGCATTGCTCTTGGCTGATGATGCCAGGTAAGTAGCACATTGCGATAATATAATGCGGCATTCAGGGTAGCCTATCATTTCCACCGCCTGGAAGGTGGTAGTAGCCAGTAACAAGGCATTAGGGTTGGCATTCCCTATGTCCTCGCTGGCCAGTATCACCATGCGGCGTGCTATAAACTTGGGGTCTTCTCCACCTTCTATCATCCGCGCCAGGTAATATACTGCAGCATTGGGGTCGCTGCCACGTACCGATTTTATAAATGCAGATATTATATCATAGTGTTGCTCGCCTGTTTTGTCATACAAGGCCATTTTTCGCTGTACAATGTCTTGCACTGTCGCATTGGTAAGTTGCTTTTCGCCTTCGGGCATAGAAGCCACCACCAGTTCCAGCAGATTTAGTAAACGCCTGCCGTCACCACCACTTAATTGTAGCAGGGCTTCCCACTCCAAGACCGTCACCTGCTGCTCCTGAAGCCATTTGTCTTTAGCAATGGCCTGCAACACCATTTCTTTCAGATTATCTTCAGAAAGCGGTTGCAATACATATACCTGGCAACGGCTTAAAAGCGCACCTATCACCTCAAAAGACGGATTTTCGGTGGTAGCACCTATTAAAGTAATGATACCCTTTTCTACAGCACCCAGCAGGCTATCCTGCTGGGCTTTATTAAAGCGGTGTATCTCATCTATAAACAACAGTGCATGACCGGCCTTACGGGCCGTTTCTATCACGGCCCTTACTTCTTTCACCCCGCTATCTATGGCGCTAAGGGTGAAGAAAGTCATATCCATAGCATGCGCAATGATTTGTGCCAGTGTGGTCTTGCCTACACCCGGAGGGCCCCAGAATATGATGGAATGCGCTTTGCGGTTGTGTATCATCTGCTCCAGCACTTTTCCCTTTCCTACCAAATGCTCCTGCCCTATGTAGTCTTCAAGGCTCAACGGACGCATTCTTTCTGCCAACGGAGTTTGTGATATGGCTGTCATAATATTAGCAATTCATTTTTAAGCTATTTTCCTAAATTCGCTTTATGCAACGTAAACTATTGATTGTAGCGTGCCTTATGAGCACGGCACTTATTGCCTTCGGACAAAAAAAGAAAAAAGATAAAGCTACGGAACAAAGTGCAGTTGAAACGACTGCAGATACCGCTAAAATAAACTACAAAGAAATTGGCGCACCCATGCCACCTTTGAAAGTACAGGTGGTAAAAGGCAAAACAGTTACGAAGCAAATGATTACAGCTAAAGACTTATCTAATAAAGCAAATTTATTTGTGCTCATGTTCAATCCCACATGCGAACATTGCCAGGATGAAACCAGGATGCTGGAAAAAAACCTGTTCCTGTTCAAAAAATCGCAGTTGTTGCTAATGGCTGTAAGCACAATGGAAGCTTATATGGTATTTTTCGAAAGTGTTACCAAGGTATC
>JANLJF010000051.1 GCA_029255605.1 Azovibrio restrictus | reverse complement strand
GAAGATGTGGTATTGAAGTTCCTGGTAGTAGCGGTTACAGCATACGGTATGGCAACATTTGAAGGCCCTATGCTTAGCCTTAAAAATGTGAATGCCATCAGCCACTTTACAGATTGGACCATTGCACACGTACACGTTGGTGCACTGGGCTGGAATGGCTTTCTGACATTTGGTATACTATACTGGTTGATACCACGCATCTTCCGTACAGAGTTGCATTCAAACAAACTGGCCAACTGGCACTTCTGGATAGGCACACTGGGTATTATATTTTATGCGGTGCCACTATACTGGGCCGGCTTTATGCAGAGCCTTGCATGGAAAGAGTTTACTCCGGAAGGCCAGCTTAAATACCAGTTCATGGAAACGGTAACGCAAATGCGCCCATTCTATTTAATGCGTGGCATTGGTGGTACATTATATCTGTCGGGTGTAATAATGATGGTGGTGAATATATGGAAGACAGTTAAGAAAGGTAAAGCTGTGAATGACGAAGAGGCTATGGCAGCACCACTGGCTAAAACATATGTAGCGCATGGCAGCCAGCACTGGCACCGCTGGATAGAAAGAAGGCCGGTACAGCTAATGGTTCTTAGCCTGATAGTAGTAGTGATAGGTGGTGCTATAGAAATCATACCTACATTCCTTGTGAAGTCAAATATCCCTACCATCACCAGTGTGAAACCTTACACACCATTAGAGTTACATGGACGTGATATATATGTGCGTGAAGGTTGTTACACTTGTCACAGCCAGATGATACGTCCTTTCAGAAGTGAAGTAGCCCGTTATGGCGAATATTCTAAAGCAGGTGAGTTTATATATGACCACCCGTTTCAATGGGGTAGTAAACGTACCGGGCCCGACCTAGCAAGGGTAGGTGGTAAATATCCTGATAGCTGGCACTTCAACCATATGTACGAACCATCCAGCATGTCGCCGGGTTCTATCATGCCAAACTATCCATGGCTGTTTGAAAATGACCTGGATACGGCCATAACAGGAGCAAAAATAAGGGCTATGCAAACCCTGGGTGTGCCATATGAAAAAGGATATGACATGCAGGCCAATGCAGATATAATGAAACAGGCAGAAGGCATCAGGGCAAGCCTTCAGAAGGATAACATCAAGATAAAGAGCAATAAGGAAATAGTTGCGCTCATTGCCTATCTGCAACGCATGGGTACGGATATTAAACTGGAACAAAAAACAGCATCTAATTAACGCATTAATAATAGTATATGAAATTCAGGCATTATCTCGAAAGTATTACCGGCGTAGGTATATACCCTATGGCATCCCTGCTCATCTTCTTCCTGTTTTTCACAGCGCTTACTATATGGGCGCTCAGGGTGAATAAAAGTTATATCAGTGATCTAAAGCAATTACCATTCGCAGCAAACGATAACGACAGTGAAGCCTAAAACAGACAATATGTTAAAACGAATAATAAAATCATTGTTTATCTCACTGGCCATACTGGCACCTGTACTTGCCACCGCGGCTGAAAAAACTGCACAGGGCAAAGGCAGCGAAATGAACGCAATGCTTATAGGGTTGGTAGCACTTATCATCGTACTGCTTTTTGCGATAGGTATTTTGGGTAATGTATTGCGGCAGTTGGCCTTTGTTTACAAAGACAAACTGCGTAAAGAAAGGAATAAAGTAATAGCGCCGGTAGCATTGCTGTTTATAATGCTACTGGGCACAGCTGCACATGCAGAGGAGGCAGTGGCAGCTGCAGCACCTCAGGCACCGGCTTACATCAGTGGCATTGCCGCTTCCGATTTTTACCTGCTGATAGGTATTATAGCGCTGGAAATGCTGGTGATACTATCCATGTTGTTGAGCATGCGTGTATTGGTCAGGTTATTGAGCAATAAGCCTGAAACGGAAAAAGTAGCAAAAGGTATAATTAGAAGACCTTTCTGGGATAAGTTTAATAAGGCTGTAGCTATTGAGAAGGAGCAGGATATTATGCTCGATCATGACTATGACGGCATCCAGGAGCTGGATAACAGCCTGCCGCCTTGGTGGAAATACGGTTTTTACCTGACCATCGTAGTAAGTGTTATTTATATCTACTACTACCATATGGGTGGTAATGGCCCAAGTTCATACCAGGAATATGTAGCAGAAGTGGAAAAAGGAGAAGCAGATAAAGCTGCATACCTGGCAAAATCTTCCGGTAACGTAGATGAGAATACAGTGAAAATGCTGGATGAAGCAGGTATCGCTTCAGGGGCAACTATATTTCAAACAGCCTGCGCAGCCTGTCATGCCAAAGATGGTGGCGGTGGTGTAGGGCCTAACCTTACAGATGAGTATTGGTTGCACGGTGGTAGCCTTAGCGATGTATTCAAATCTATAAAATACGGCTGGCCTGATAAAGGGATGAAAAGCTGGAAAGATGATTTTTCGCCAAAGCAGATTGCGGAGTTGACGAGTTATATAAAATCGATAAAAGGTACAAAGCCGGCAGCACCTAAAGAGAAACAAGGAGAATTATACCAGGAAACAACAGGCGCGGATAGTACTAAAGTGGTAGCAGCAAAATAGAAAGCATATGCAAGGGGAGATAGGCTCGTTCAGAGATAAAGTAGCAACGGTAGATAAAGAAGGTAAACGGGTATGGGTATTTCCTACCAAGCCTGTAGGTAAGTTGTATAATGCCCGTAAGTGGTTGACTGTACTATACCTGCTGGTGTTTTTTACACTGCCATTCATATACTGGGAGGGGCATCCCCTGTTCCTTATAAATATACTTGAACGTAAGTTCATACTCTTCGGGCAAATATTCTGGCCACAAGACTTTTTCATCTTCGGGCTTGGCATGGTGGTGTTCATTGTATTCATAGCCTTGTTTACTGTGGTGTTTGGCCGTGTTTTCTGTGGCTGGGCTTGTCCGCAAACCATTTTTATGGAAATGGTATTTCGTAAGATAGAGTATTGGATAGAAGGCGATGGTGCTCAACAGAAACTGCTGGCAAAAGCTCCCTGGAATACGGATAAGATATTGAAGAAGTTTGGTAAGTGGACCATTTTTTGGATAGTAAGTTTTCTTATTGCCAATACTTTCCTGGCTTATATAATAGGTGTAGAAGAGCTTAAAAAAATAATAACAGAACCAATTGGTAAACATATTGGCGGCTTTGTGGCAATCGTCATATTCACTACTATTTTCTTTGGGGTTTATTCCTGGTTTAGAGAGCAGGTATGCACCGTAGTATGTCCTTATGGTAGAATGCAGGGCGTATTGCTTGATAAAAATTCAATTGTAGTATCCTATGACCATGTGCGTGGAGAACCTAGAGGAAAGTATAAGAAAACTGCCGAACGCGACCTGGGTGATTGTATAGATTGTGCGCAATGTGTAAAGGTGTGCCCTACGGGTATAGATATACGAAATGGTACACAACTGGAATGTATTAACTGTACGGCTTGCATTGATGCATGTAATAAAATGATGCTTGCTGTAGGGTTTGAAGAAGGATTGATACGATATGCTTCTGAAAGCAACATTACTGAAAAGAAGCCATTGCGGTTTACCGGCAGGATGAAAGCTTATTCCGGGGTGATGGTTGTATTGCTGGGTGTGTTGGTTTACCTGTTGGCCAGCCGTACCGATGTGGGCATTTCCATACTGCGTACCCCCGGGCAGTTATACCAGCAAAGCAATGGGCAAATAAGTAATCTATACAACTACAAGTTCCTGAATAAAACATATAAGGATAAAGAGATAGTGCTGAAGCCGGAAAACTTTAA
Source organism: Azovibrio restrictus (assembly GCA_029255605.1). Lineage (GTDB taxonomy): Bacteria > Bacteroidota > Bacteroidia > Chitinophagales > Chitinophagaceae > Polluticoccus. The sequence continues at coordinate 717 of JANLJF010000051.1, read as the reverse complement.
GGGTGAAATAAAGCTGGTAGGTGAAACGAAACTTAAAGTGCCCAAAGAACAGTATGCCAGGGGTTCTATGTTTATAACATTGGCAGAAAGCGCTGTCACCAAAAGAAAAACGCAATTGCAGATAGGTGTATATGAAGAAGGTGTGAAGATCAGAACGATAACCACATCTTTCCTTGGGCCATTTGCAGGCAATTAAAATATTAATATCATGAGTGCGATGAAAATGAATTGGGGTGCAAGAATTGCCCTGCTGTATGGTGGTTTTGTTGTGCTGATAGTAGTGCTGGTGACAAAAAGTCTGCGGGAAGATTTTGACCTCGTGTCTAAAGACTACTATAACCAGGAATTAGCCTATCAGAATGTGATTGAAGCAGGAAAGAACCAGGCAACACTATCCGAACCGGTGAAGGTGTATAAAGACGGCAGTAATGTTACCATAGACTTTCCGGCTGAATTTGATGGAGCGGTTGTTGAGGGCAATGTCCAGTTTTATTCCAAGCTGAATGCAAAATGGGATCGTAATCTTCCGGTGACTATGGATGCGCAGGGAAATTGTTCTATACCCGTAGATAAGTTAGTAAACACCATCTACACTGTAAAAATGGATTGGCGTGCAGATGGGAAAACCTATTACCAGGAAACAGAAATAAACTTAGCAAAATGATACCCTTGGCCTATACCATGATCTTCCTGATGGGGCTTACCGGCAGCATGCAT
>JANLJF010000050.1 GCA_029255605.1 Azovibrio restrictus | reverse complement strand
GGCTATATGCTTTCATGGCTTCCACTGTATCCTTTTTAGGGTCTACAGAGTGCGATAGTATCAGCACCTGGCTATTGCCCCTGAATGCCTGGTACACTTTTGCCATGTTCTCATTCATTTTAGGGCAAATGCCTTTACACGTAGTGAAGAAGTATTCCACCACGCGTATCTTGCCATCTACATCTTTTTTAGTGATAGGTTGTCCTTCCTGGTTCATGAAAGAAAAATCGCGTACGGTATGGCCGGGGTTACCCAGTATTGGCAGCTTTTTGGGTTGCTCCCTTGTTACATTGTAGTAGTAGGTCATAAAGCCTGCTGCCAGTAATATAAAGAATGTAATAAGTACAACTGTAACCGTTCTTTTTGTCATAGCGAGCGCAAAGTTAGGCCCTTTAGCTTAAATAAGTTTTGCCGGCAAGGTTAAAATAACCCGGCCGGCAAATAGTTTCAGTTTAAAATGATTCTTATAAGTGGCAGCTGGTAGTGCCTATGCCACCGCTATTAGCGTCTGTTTCATAGCGCTCGCATGCATCGTCTGCATCACGCAATGTTTGGTTTTGCAGGTCATATGTTCTTGTAGAAGATATACCGCCTACTGTTGTTGTACAAGTGCAAGTGTGATCTTTTTTGCAAGAGGTAAATGCCAGTGTCGCTAACACTGCAAACAATCCTATAAGTTTTGCGCTTTTCATAATTCAGTTTTTTGATTTCATTTATGCATGTTTAAAAAACTGTGCCATTTACTACTTAATTGATGGACAAAAGACGAATGGTTGCTTATTCCCCAATCTGTAGATGTACCGTGGGTAAACAAAAAGCCCCTGCATTTGCAGGGGCTGTGAAGTATTAATTGGGTGATACTTATATCACCACATTTATCATTTTACCTTTCACATAAATGAACTTTTTAGGCTCTTTGCCCTCCAGCCATTTTTGTATGGTGGTATCGGCCAGCACTTCTTTTTCTATCAGTGCTTGCTCCATATCCAGCGGAAATTCCATCTCTACACGTGTTTTGCCGTTTACGGCCACAGGATATTTCTTGCTGTTATCTACCACATACTTTTCTTCATATCCGGGGAATGGGGCATCCAGCACACTGCTTTCATGGCCGAAGCGGTGCCATAGCTCTTCTGCCAGGTGTGGTGCAAATGGGGTGATGATTACAGCCAAAGCCTCCAGTACGGTACGCTTATGGCAGTTGAGTGCCGATAGTTCGTTCACGCATATCATAAACTGGCTTACAGCTGTGTTGAATGAAAAGCGTTCAATATCGTCACCTATCTTTTTGATGGTCTTATGTATGATACGCAGTTCCGCCTCTGTGCAAGGTTCTTCTGTTACGATCCATCCTTGTTGTTCATCAAAATACAGGCGCCACAGTTTTTTCAGGAAGCGGTGCACGCCTTCTATGCCTTTCTGTTCCCATGGTTTGCTTACTTCTATCGGACCAAGGAACATTTCATACATGCGGAAGGTATCAGCGCCAAACTGTGCTACAATATCATCAGGGCTTACCACATTGTACTTCGATTTGCTCATCTTCTCCACCTCTGCACCACATATGTATTTCCCATCTTCCAGTTCAAAGGTTGCATCTGCATACTCAGGCCGCCAGTTTTTAAATGCTGTTGTATCCAGTTCTAACCCATTCACCATGCTTACATCCACATGTATCTTGTTGGTTTCATATCGGTCTTTCAGGCCGGCAGATACAAACTTATTAGTGCCATGTATACGATATACGAACCTTGAGCTGCCTTGTATCATGCCTTGGTTCACCAGTTTCTTAAATGGTTCTTCAAAGCTGATAAAGCCCAGGTCATACAGCACTTTTGTCCACAGGCGGCTATACAGCAAGTGGCCCACCGCATGTTCTGTACCGCCTATATATATATCTACTTCGCGCCAGTAGCTGGTTGCTTCTTTGCCGGCAAATTCATGTTCGTTATGCGGGTCCATATAGCGTAGGAAATACCAGCTGCTGCCCGCATAGCCCGGCATGGTATTCGTTTCGCGGATGCCGGCGTGGGTGTTTACCCATTCGCTTACATTCGCCAACGGCCCTTCGCCTTCCGGCCCGGGTTTGTAATCCTGTACCAGGGGCAATTCTACCGGTAGCTTTTGCAGCGAGGGGTGCGCATTTAGCTCGTCTTCGCCTATGCTATATGGTATATCATTCACATACACTATAGGGAAGGGCTCGCCCCAATAACGCTGGCGGCTGAAGCCGGCATCACGCATTTTGTAGTTCACCTTGGCGCGGCCTATGCCTGCATCTTCTATGGCACGTATAGCTACTTCGCCGGCCTTATTTATTTCCAGCCCATCCAGGAACCCGCTGTTTTGCAGCTTGCCTGCTTTTTCTGTATAGGCTGCTTCGCCGTTATATACATTACCGAATATGTTGGTAATAGGTATCTCAAAATGTTTGGCAAAATTATGGTCGCGCTCATCGCCGCTAGGCACTGCCATGATGGCCCCCGTGCCATAGCTGCCCAGCACATATTCTGATATATATATCGGTACTTCTTTGCGTGTGAATGGATGCACCACGTGCGCACCGGTAAAGCAACCGGTTACCTGTTTCACTTCCGATATACGTTCGCGTTCGCTACGGCTTTTTACATAGTTCAGGTAGCTTTCTACGGCTTCTTTCTGCTGTTTGGTGGTTATTTTGTGCACCAGTTCATGCTCCGGTGCCAGCACCATAAAGTCTACACCAAATATGGTATCGGGGCGCGTGGTGAATACCGTTATGTGCAGGTCGTTAAAACCTATCACATCAAAGCGTACTTCGGCCCCATTGCTCTTGCCTATCCAGTTGCGCTGCATTTCTTTCATCGCATCGCTCCATTCCAGCCTGTCCAGGCTTTGCAGCAGGCGTTCTGCATATTCCGTTATACGCAGAAACCATTGGCGCATTTGTTTTTTTACCACCGGGTAGCCACCACGTTCAGATACGCCGTTCACTACTTCATCATTGGCCAATACGGTACCGAGGGCTTCACACCACCACACTTCCGCATATCCCTGGTAGGCCAGGCGGTAACGCATCAGGGTATCGCGTTTTTCCTTCTCGCTCATGCTCTTCCAGCCTTTGGCATCAAAGCAAAAAGCATTGTCTTCCGGGCACGGATAATGCCCATTGCCTTCTTTCTCAAAAAGCGTTATCAGGTCTTTTATAGGGCGCGCTTTTAATTCCTTACGGTCGTACCAGCTATGGAAGAGTTGCAGAAATATCCACTGTGTCCATTTATAGTATTGCGGGTCAGAGGTACGCACTTCGCGCTCCCAATCGTAGCAAAAACCGATGTTATCTAACTGCTCACGGTAGCGGGCAATATTCTTTTCTGTAGTAACCGCTGGGTGCTGGCCGGTTTCCAGGGCATATTGTTCCGCAGGCAGGCCAAAGGCATCGAAGCCCATCGGGTGCAGCACATTAAAACCCTTCTGGCGTTTGTAGCGCGCATATATATCCGATGCTATGTAGCCTAATGGATGGCCCACATGCAGTCCCGCACCGCTAGGGTAGGGAAACATGTCGAGTATGTAGAATTTCGGTTTATCACTATGATTATTAACCCTATATGCGCCCTGCTCTGCCCAGTATTTCTTCCATTTCTTTTCTATGGTGCCAAACGTGTATTCCATAACTTATATTTATAAAAGCGATGCCAAAAGTACGAAAAGGCAGCGGGGATTGTAATAGAAACTAAAAAGCCGGGATATTATTCCCAGCTTCCGCACTCTATCTTGGTAAAGTCGTATTTGGCCGTATTGTGTTGAAAGTAATAGTGGAACTTATAACCCCGCTTCTGGTATTCGGGCTTCTTTTTCTTCATTTTAATTGGCAGCACCCATACATGATAAAATTCCAGGTAGTTGAATGCATAGCTTAGGTAAAGGATGGGCGCTTTGGTTTCCTGCTGTATCTTATACAGTTCCCGCGAATTGCTGTCCGGGTTTATATATACCAGGTTGTATCCATTCATAGTATCGGGCATGCGCTTGAAATAAGGCTCGTTCACAATGTATACCGTCTTTGTTTCAGGCGGAAATACATAGCCGCAGCTATCCGATATTTTACCTTTGTTGTAAGTAATAGAAAAGAGGGTATGCTTTATGACATCCGCTTCCTCCCACATGTCAAAATAGGGCTTTAGCTGCGCATCGGCAGCAAAAGGTAGCAGGCAAAACAGGAATAGGAGTCTTTTCATTATTGGGGACAGTTGGTCCTGGCGTAGCCCAGTTTGTTGGTACTCTTATTGAAATAATAATATAGCTCGCAACCCCTGTCATTATATTCCGCTTCTACCATATTGCCTTCTTTCTTAAAGGTAATGGGCATCAGCCACAGTTGGCAGGTATCAGACCCCAGGCTTAGCGGACTTAAATACACCACCGTACCGGTTTTATTCTGCACTTCTTTTTGCAGCATTGCTGCATTCTCTGCTATGTTTATGTATTTCACGGCCATGCCTTCCAGCACTTCGGGCATAGCAGTAGTATGTGGCTGTTTC
>JANLJF010000049.1 GCA_029255605.1 Azovibrio restrictus | reverse complement strand
CTGAGCGCGATGCTGATCACAATTTCAAGTCGAGTGCCACAGACAATGCTAAGAGAATAGAAATTGCTCACTACAACGGGAGCCATACAGAAATACCTCGTGCACTAGATGATGCACAAGGATTTAAGTACATAACTGTCATTGGCATGGTAGTAGACGGCGATAAACAGGCTTTTGTTTGTACATATGGGTATAACACACAAGCATCTGGCGGCAAAGACTCAAGGGTAATCGTATCACGCATTAAAACAGGGGATACTACATTTACGCACAAACAACTTGAATATACAGACGATTTTAAAAATACGAAAGCCGTAATGGCTTATAACCCGGACAGTGGCATGCTTCAACTGCTTACTCTATCACTTGCCGGACGTAAACTTCATGGACTAGGTGGCAGCGCCACTACTTACTACACTACCCTTCTTAATTATATAGACCCTGAATCATTAACAGTGGTAGCATCTAAACCGGTGCAGGCACAAATGGCCAACCAATATGCAAAATCAAGCTTGAATTATTCAGAAGGATTTAAAGGTGTGCCCCAGAATATGGTAATCAACCCGGACAATAGTACTACGCTGCTAATGGAAGAAATGGAAATGTACCAGAAATATAATAATGCATCATCATCATCAGACCGTACCTATCTCTACAATATGGCTGTGTGTGATTTTGATAATAAAGGGAATGAAACCAATGGCATTACATTTCCTAAAAGGCAAATGGCTAATGGTGTTATTTCGCCTTTGTATATAAACCACAAAACCAAAGGCTTCTGGTCTTTTAGAACAGGCATGCAAAGTGGCTGGTCTATTGGTGCACTTAACAACAATGCTTTCATGTCTTTTGATTATATCCCTGCATCTAATGGCAGGTATGTTATCTATAATGATTATCCTGAAAATCTGACCGTAAAAAAAGTAAAAGACCTGAAAACAGTCATACAGATAAGCAATGCCAATACTATGGCATATAAATTAGGCAGCAACAAACCCGAACCATTTTACCTGTTCGGCCAACCGAAAGATGATGACCACAGCAAATTCTGCTACATCGAATCTTCTAACTTCCAGCAAAGCAGCAATACTTACGCTACATTAGTTGTTGACAGGGATGGCAGAAAAAAAATGGCAAAGGTTGCCTGGGTAAAATTCTAACTGATAAATACATTCATAAATAAAGGGCTGCAAATTGCAGCCCTTTATTTATCCGGCAAAAGGTCGAGAAACCAAAACCCGGTGTTCCATTTATCAGTATCATTTTTGGCAGGCGTATAGTTCTTATACACTGCTTCACCTTTCTTTACCGCTATAGGCGCTGTAAAATAAGGCGCATTATATACATAGGTATGAAACTCCCCATTTTCGCCACACGGGTCAACCCCTTCAGGCAAATCATTCAAAAAGCTTTTATCAATCTTCCTGCCTAAAAAACTTTTGTCTAAAAACTTTTCATTCAGGCATACGATTATCGCTTCTATGCCTGTTTGCTCTATTACTTCTATTAACTCTCGCGTATCCCGCTTCCATAATGGGAACACAGCTTCAACGCCTACCGTTGCCAATTGCTGCTCACGGTAGGCCTTCAGGTCTTCCAAAAAAATATCGCCAAAGGCTGCGGTATGTATGTTTTCTTTTTTCAACGCCGTCAATGCATCTTCCATCGCACGTTTATACGTATCATCACTAGGCGATGCAGGCAGCCTTATTTTGCGGTGTGCTATGTTTATAGCTGCGGCCTGTGCATCCAGCAGTGCTTCTCTTACGCCGTGCATCACTATGCGGTCGTGCTCATCATTTATAGTGGTGAGCAGGGTCTTCACTTCATAGTCGCTATGCAGCAACATATAATAAGCCAGCGCGGCATCTTTACCGCTGCTCCAGTTCAGCACCGTAGGTATCCTGTTCATTTATGTGCAAATGAACGTATTTTACACGCAATTATCAGCACACCATATTTATATGCCACACGCTATTGTTACAGGCGCCACACAGGGAATAGGTAAAGCCATTGCAGAAAAGTTTTTATCAGAAGGATTTTCGGTAGCCATCTGCGCCCGCAGCAAAGATGATTTGCTGGCTGTTGAACAAGAATGGAAAGCACAATATCCCAATGCCACTATTATCACCCATCAAGCCGACCTGTCTGTAAAAGAAGAGGCCATCGCCTTTGCAGAAGCGGTGCTGAAACAATTCCCAACTGCAGAGGTATTGGTAAACAATGCAGGCCTATACTTTCCGGGCTTACTTTCTACAGAACCTGATGGACAACTGGAAAAGCTCATGGCTGTGAATCTGTATAGCGCCTATCACATTACCCGCCACTTGCTGCCAGGTATGAAGAAGGCAAAAGCAGGACATATATTTAATATGTGCTCCATCGCCAGCCTGCGCGCTTATCCTAATGGTGGTGCTTACAGCATTACCAAATATGCCCTCTTAGGTTTTTCAGACAACCTGCGTTTGGAGTTGATACCCGATAATATTAAAGTCACTTCCATCTGCCCCGGTGCTACTTACAGCCGCTCGTGGTCGCAGAGCGGAGTATCGCCCGATAGGCTCATGACCACACAAGATATTGCCGATACGGTATGGAGCGCGTATAAATTATCACCGCAGGCTAATATTGACATTCTTGTCATCCGGCCGCAACAGGGTGATTTATAACACATTTTAACTTTGCTTTAACCGTGGCGGCCTTCATAAAGCAAGCCGATATTTTATTTTTGCTATACCCTAATAATGATACGCATTAATAATATGTGGCGCTATTGTATTGTATGCCTGCTGGCAATGGCAGGATGTGTAGAGGTGTTGGCGCAAAATGTTGTTTTTATTGCAGAAGTAGCCGCCAACAAACTGGGTATTCAAGACCAGATGGAATTGGTATATACTGTTCAGAACGCCAATAATCTCCGTTCAATCACCCCTCCGCCTGTACTTCAAAAAGACTTCCAGGTAGTGGGCGGTCCATACCAGAGCACGAGCAGCAACGTATCTATTGTAAATGGCAAAATGATGCAGTCATCCAGCATCCGGATCACGTATGTTATCCGGCCTAAACAAGTAGGCAATTTTTCCTTACCGCCTGCTACCGCTAAAGATGCAGATGGCCATACATTCCAGTCGAATCCATTAAACATACAGGTAGTAAAAGGGAGTTTGGCCGCGCAGCAGCAACAGCAACAACGAAATGCATACGACCCCTGGGGCGATGATCCGTTTGAAGCTATACAACGCCAGCGCCAGCAACAATTGCAGGCCATGCGTCGGCAAATGCAGCAACAGCAGCAAGCACCCGAACCTGCCAATGTCGACCTCAGCAAAGACCTGTTCATCCGCGTAACGGTAGATAAAAGCAAAGTGCGTGTGGGCGAACAGATAACGGCCACATATAAACTGTATTCGCGCGTGCCTATGCAGGTAAATATATCTAAGCTGCCATCGCTCAATGGCTTCTGGACACAGGATTTTGAATTGCCTAAGGCCAATATCAAACCAACGAAGGAAATGGTGGATGGTAAGCCTTACCAGGTATTCGTACTGAAGAAATCTGCCCTTTTCCCACAGCAGACAGGCAACCTGGAGCTGGACCCTGCAGAGGCAGAAGGCATAGCCCGCGTAATGGTGCAGCAACGCCGTACCAGTTCTTTTGCCGATATGTTTGACGACCCTGCCATTCAGAATTTCTTCGGCAGCCTGATGATGAATGACCCCTTCTTCAATGATGACTTCTTTGGCGGCATGGCTTATAAAGATGTGAAGGTGCACCTGAAAAGTACACCCGTCAAAATAACCGTGACACCCGTACCGGAGGAAGGCAAGCCTGCCGACTATGGCGGCGCTGTCGGCAATTTTAATATCACCGCATCTATAGATAAAGCATCGCTTACTACCGATGATGTGGCCAACCTGAAACTGACCATTACCGGCAGTGGCAACCTGAAACTGATAGAAGCCCCAAAGCTGAACCTGCCCAACGGGCTCACCAGCCTCGACCCGTTGATTGTAGATACGGTTACAGGCCGCAGCACTACCATCAGCGGTTCTAAGATCATTACCTACCCCATTACCCCCAATAATGAAGGCGACTATACCATACCGCCTGCCAGCTTCAGTTATTTCAATGCTGCAACCGGCAAATACGTAACACTGCAAACGCAGCCCATAAAGCTGAATGTAAAACAAGGCAAGGGCAGCAGGCCGGATAAAGGCGGCCTGGCACTTACAGATATTCATGGCATTGATAAAAAACCGCTGAAAGAACTTACTTATCATAGTAAACCACTGTTCTTTACAGTAGGCTACTGGTCTATGTATGCAGCACCGCTGATGGCCTTTGTTGCCGTAGCCTTCTGGCGCCGCCGCGAAGATGAGGAACTGCGTGATGTAGCAGGCACCCGCAGCAAGCGTGCCAATAAAATAGCCCTGAAACGCCTGGCCACTGCACAAAAGCTGCTGCAGGGCAAAAATGAAAAAGCTTTTTACGATGAAGTATCTAAAGCGATATGGCTGTACCTGAGCGATAAGCTGAGCATACCATTGTCCGAACTATCGCACGAAAAAGCGCAGGAAATATTTACGGCCCGTAAAGTACCACTGGCTTTACAACAAAAGGCGCAGGCTGTTATCAACCAGTGCGAAACTGCCCTGTATGCAGGATATACAGGCAGCAGGCAGATGAACGAAACATATAATGATGCAGTAGACATCATCAGTAAACTGGAGGAATCTTTCAAAGCATGAAAACCGTAGTCAACTTGTTACTCCTTTTATTGTCCAGCACCATTTCTTTTGCCGCCCCGCAATATGAAGCATGGTGGCAGCAGGCCAATAAGCACTACGAGCAAAAGAACTATGACAGTGCTGCATATTATTACGAACAGGTAGCCGCACTGAAGCCCGCCGATGCAGTGGTCTATTATAATTTGGGCAATGCATATTATAAACTAAACCAGGTAGGCCCTGCGGTGTTGAATTACGAACGTGCCCTGGCCTTGCAACCCGGTTATAAAGAAGCGCAGGACAATCTTTCACTGGCCCAAAGCCGCATCATCAACCGTATAGCTACCACGCAGGATATCTTCTTTGTAAAATGGTGGAAGTCGTGGACATCCGGCAGCAATGCTACTACATGGGCGGTTATCAGCCTGGTGCTCTTCCTTGCACTGATAGGCTATGCCATAGCAAGGCGTATGCATTTCATATCATTCCGTTTGCCCATACAAGCTACCAGCATTGGCTGGGTCATCTGCACCTGCTGCATCATACTGGCATTTATTGCCGCAGCCAACCGTGCTGATGGAGGCAAAGCCGTTGTAATGCAGAATGATACCCCACTATATTCTACTCCCTCGCCTACTAAATCGACAGCTTCGGTACCGGAAGGCACTACTGTACATTGCAGTAAAGAGCAGCAAGGCTGGATAGAAGTAACCCTGCCCGATGGCCGCACCGGATGGATGCGCACCGATGGCCTTTCTAAAATTTAGTGCTCAAGTTCCGTTATCTTTTTGTTGGTTTGCACAATGGCGTATGCAGTTAAAACACCCTGGTGGCTCAGCAGGCTCGTATATCCGCGGCTGACGTGGAGTATGCCTGCCGGTGAGGCCCCTGCTGTATACCTTACATTCGATGATGGCCCCCACCCCACCATTACCCCCTTTGTATTACAACAGTTGAAGCAATATGATGCGAAGGCTACCTTCTTTTGCATAGGAAAGAATGTTGTTGACCATCCCGGTATATATAAGCAGATACTGGAGGCGCAGCACACTGTTGGCAACCATACGCACAACCACCTGAATGGCTGGCATACAAAAACAGATGCCTATATCAGTAATGTGCAGCAGGCTGCAAAGCACATCAATAGTCGCCTTTTCCGCCCGCCCTATGGCCGCATCAAACGCAGCCAGGCCGGCAGGCTTTTACAGGCGCATCCGCAATGGCATATATATATGTGGGATGTACTGAGCGGCGACTTCGATACCGGCATCACAGCAGAAAAATGCACCGAAAATGTTTTGAATAATATACAGCCGGGGTCTATAGTGGTCTTTCACGATAGCGAGAAAGCCTGGCCACGCATGCAGCATGCCTTACCCGCAGTGCTGGCATATTGCAAACAGCAAAACTGGCAACTAAAAGCATTGCCTCAATAGTTATGACATTTATAGATACACATACACACCTGTACGAAGAGCAACTGAACGCCGACGAAAAGGAAATGATACAGCGCGCTATTGATGCCGGTGTACATAAAATGTATATGCCCAATTGCGATAGCACCACCATAGAGGGTATGATGCGTATTGCAGCAGCATGGCCTCTGCATTGCCTGCCTATGATGGGCCTGCATCCGGTATATGTAAAAGATAATTACGAGGCTGAACTGGCCATAGTAAAACAATGGCTGGAAAAGGAAAAGTTTGCAGCCATTGGCGAAATTGGCCTCGATTACTATTGGGACAAGACACATGTAGCCCAGCAAAAACAGGCATTTGAGCAGCAGATAGATTGGGCGCTGCAGTATGATCTGCCCATTGTCATACACAGTCGTGAGTCTACACAAGATTGTATAGATATAGTAGGCAGCAAACAAAACGGAAAGCTGAAAGGTATCTTTCACTGCTTCAGTGGCACTATAGAAGAAGCAAGACAGGTGGCGGCGCTTGGTTTCTGCTTAGGTATCGGCGGTGTGGTTACTTTCAAAAAAAGCACGCTACCCGATATTATTAAAGAAATAGGCCTGCAGCATATCGTATTGGAAACCGATGCCCCTTACCTGGCTCCCATGCCCTACCGTGGCAAGCGCAATGAAAGCAGCTACATACCGCTGATAGCAGCTAAGGTAGCGGAGGTATTGGGTGTTGATATAGCAGTTGTAGCACAGGCTACTACAGCAACTGCGGCTCAGCTATTTCCTTATTAGCCAGTCTTTTTATTTCTGCATTCAACACATTCGCCGGGCGGTATTTATCGCCCATTATTTCCATACGCCTGTACACAGACTCATCTATAAAAGATTCTACATTATCTACCACTATTTTGCGTGTAGCCTTAGGCAATAAAGAGAATAACCCTTTGGTAGAATCATAGATCGTTGCATCATACTTATCAGGTAGCTCATGTATGCGCTGATCCATTTCAAGCCCTACTGCTGCTGCCTTTCTGAATAGCCACTTTAGTGCTATATCGCTCAGCCCCGTATCCGGGTAGCCACCACCAACATTGGAATGTACGCCCGGAAACCAGCGCTGCTCCAATACCTGTTTAAACCCTTTGGGTTCTTCCGCACTTCTTTCCCATAGCGTAGGCACAAAGGTCTTCCTGCGCTCATCCACCGCCAGGGCATGGTAGGCATGTTCTATAATACTGCTCAGCCTGGTATCGTAAAAGGTGTAGCGACGTTTGTTATACCACTGCAGGAAATGCAGCGGTATGCCCAGGCTACCCACCGTATCCCATACGCCTATCAGCTTGATGGTGGCCGCTTCATAGCTATTTTCTTTCCTGAATTGCACCGCTTTTTCATCACCCGATAGCACACTCTTATTACGGTACAGTTCGTATGCCTTTGCCACCAGGTCTATATCATTATGCCTGATGATACCACACTTGCGTATCAGCCCCGCAAGGCTGCGTGCAGTGTAGGCGCCCCTGCTAAAACCAAACAGGAACAGGTCATCCCCCGCTTCGTAATTCCAGCAAATAAACTTGTAAATATCACGGATGTTTTCATCGATACCCTTTCCCGTCGCGCCGTTAAACATGCGTACCAGCGCATTTCCGCTCGACCCGATGCCTTCATCATATATTTTCACCTGCTCTATGCCATTGGCATCGCGCCTTTTTATAAAGTCGAACATCTTCTGCACATTGGTCTTCTCATCTATGTTAGGCCGGTTCCAGGTACCATCACTACATGTTATTATCCTCTTCATGTTAAAATAGTTTAATGGTGAACATGCAACATTATTCTCTCATATAAATGTACGATGCTGCAGATGGAAATATATGCGTAGAACTACGCAATGCACACCATATGATTAGAAAAAATCCCTATTTTTGCCGCCCGCATTCACGGAGAGGTGCTCGAGTGGTTGAAGAGGCACGCCTGGAAAGTGTGTATACTGTCAAAGGTATCAAGGGTTCGAATCCCTTTCTCTCCGCCTTACCATACAATAGCCTGCTGAAATATTAGTTTTAGCAGGCTATTTTTTTTTGAAGCACCTGCTTCATAATAATCTTCAACTCAATAATAAAGTCATAAAGTTCCCACCACTACCAATTCCGTTATCATACCAGAAAAAAAATGCAAATACATTTGCGCAACTCAAAAGTTGCATGTATATTTGCAACCTGAAAGTTGCTCATTTAATACTCAAGAATGAAACAAGATATATTTCAAGCTATAGCCGACCCGACACGCAGGGCTATTTTAACGTTAGTTGCTATACAGGCATTAACACCCAATGCAATGGCGGAAAAATTTGATATGACCCGTCAGGCGGTGTCAAAACATATTAAAGTATTGCACGAATGCGAATTGATTAAACCTGAGCATCGCGGCAGAGAGATCTATTACCATTTCAACGCGAAAAAAATGCAGGAGTTTGACCATTGGCTAGCACAATTCAGGCAAAGCTGGGAAACGCAATTCAATCAACTTGATCAACTATTATCAACAATTAAAGAACAGAAATAATGAACAACGATTTGCTATTTGATTTTAACGTTGACAAAACCGCGAAAACGGTTTATATAACCAGGGAGTTCAATGCCGGGCTTTCTTTAGTATGGGATGCCTTTACTAAAGCCGAACTACTGGATCAATGGGGGGCACCTGCACCTATGCGCGCCAAAACAAAGTATATGAATTTTGAAGTAGGTGGGCGACGATTTTATGCCATGATAAGCCCCGATGGACAAGAGCGATGGGCAGTGCAGGAATTTACATCCATCACACCGAAAACCAATTTCAAGATGTACAACACGTTTGCCGATAAAGATGAAAACCGTGAGCTGCCGGGCTCTGAATGGGATTACACTTTTAGTGAACAAAATGGCATAACAAAAGTACACATTATCATTTTCAACGAATCGTTTGAGCGGTTGGAAAAATTATTGGAAGGCTTCAAGATAGGCTTCACCCTAACCTTGAAAAACCTGGAAGACTTGCTGGCCACCTTATCCATAAAATCGTAAATAATAAAAAACTTACAATCACTCTAAAAATAAAATTATGAGAACAATGAACCCCTGGATCAATTTCAACGGCAATGCCGAAGACGCATTCACTTTTTATAAATCAGTTTTGGGCGGCGAGTTTACTAAGATCGTCCGTTTTAAAGACTTGTCGAGCGCTGAATTTCCCGTGCCGGAAAATGAGGCCAATAAGATAATGACGATTGCTTTGTCCATCGGTAAAGGCAATGTGTTATTGGCCAATGATGTTCCCGAATTTATGGGCAGGGTAAACGAAAACGAAAACCGCTCTAAAATTGTAATCGGTGCAGAAAGCCGTGAAGAAGCAGACAAAATATTTAACGGGCTATCTGTAGGTGGAGATGTTGAAGGCCCCATTGGCGATAGTCCCTGGGGCACTTATGCCGGAATGTTCAGAGACAAGTATGGCATTGAATGGATTGTGGAATTTGCCCCCAATTATAATGGGTAAATGTAGAGAGGGGCTTCTTAACGGAGCCCCTCTTTGATACCATAGTATAAAATAGTTCTTAACGGATAACATCTAACTCCAGTCCTTCCCACTCCAGCTTATGCCTTATGCCATTCCTGGTTTGCGTATATTTTATGGTACGGAACATTATGCTGAATAACTTGCCGGGAATGGTTAATGCAATAGGGAAACGCCTGTAATAAGCCTTTTCAGCGGCTTCATCTATATCAGGCATTTCACCAACAACAGCCAGCTTTCCGCCAAGCTGTATGCCTGTGTTATCATACCCGCTTTTTGAAGCCTGGTATATGGTGCCGGAAACAGGCGCTCCGTTGTGCATCCGGCTGTGCAATGATGACTTTGATGATTTAAATACGATACCATCCATTTCAGGGATAACAGCATACAGGCAGTTAAAGCAATAGGGCAATCCATCCTTCACATAGCATATGGTTGCTACCTTGCACTCGCACAAAAACTCCCGTATCTCCCTTTGCATTCCCATATGCTATCTTATTAGTCCTTACCTTTTCTCCTCACCAAAGCATTTTTATAGAATGTTTTTTCTGTCGCTGTTTCAGGTTTTATGCCGGGCACTGTAGTGGGGTTGGCGTTGTCATCCAGCGCTACAAAAACAAAGTATGCCTCGCAAACGGGGTATATCTGTCCGCTTATTACCTTCCGCGATGATGCATGTACATATATCTCCATCGACCGGTCGAAAGCCCGCGTTACTTTAGCATTTATGGATATAATGTCGCCCACCTTAGCCGGGCTCTTAAATTCCACCTTATTGATAGACGCTGTAACGGCTATTCGTCCGGCATGTGTTTGGGCACATATGGCAGAGGCGGTATCCATCCATTGCACCAATCGCCCACCCTGCAACATTCCCATAGGGTTGGCATCATTGGGATAAACGACCTCCGTCATAATCGTTTCAGACATGGCAGGGGTCTTATTCTTGCGCTTCTTATTAAGCTTTTCCATTTCAACGCTTGTGCGTATAAAATTCAATTATATGAACATGACAATCAATGATGATTGTCATGTTCTATGTTGTTTTTTCCGGGAACAAGCACTAATAAGAAAATCCGCTTCTTTATTCAGTTGTGTTCTTAAGCTTCATCAGCAGCGTGTACGCATTCTTAGTAACTACCTTTTCGGTTTTCAGGTCGATGCCGTCAGCTTTACTGATAGCGATAACGCCATTTTCCGCAGCACCGGTCTGCACTTCCTTCATTTCATATTGATTACCGGTTTTTGCTACAAAGATGTATTGTTTATTGCCATAGCGCACCACTGCATCTTCAGGCAGCACAAAGGCATTTGCATTACCCAATGCTATTTCCGCATTCATATACATGCCCGGCACCAATGTATGATCATACTTTTCAAAATGGCAATGCACTTGCAGTGTACGCTCGGCACTCACATCTTTACCTATCAGTATGATCTCGCAGGGATATTTCTTATCCGGGTTGTTATTGGTATAAGCCACCAGCTTCTGCCCTATATATAATGCATCAATGTCTTTCTCAAAAATGGCAAGCGCCAGGTGCACATCTGTGGGGTTCACCAGTTCAAACAATACATCGGAAGGGGTAACATATTTACCGATATTCACATTCACTGCCGATACAAAGCCATCTATAGGTGCATGCACATTTATGGTTCTTGAAATGCTGCCTTCATGCAGCCTTTCGGGATTGATGCCTATCAGTTGCAGTTTTTGTTGCAGGCCGCTTATAAGTATCTTATTGCTTTTATACTCCGCCGCTGCCATCTGGAAGGTTTTATCGCTGCTGGCCTTATTCTGGTTAAGCTCTTTCTGGCGCAGGTATTCACTTTCCAGGTAATCCTGTTTTGCTTTGGCGGTCAGGTAATCCTGCTGCAATTGTATATACTGCTGGTCTTCCATAATAGCTATTACTTCTCCTTTGCGTATATGCATGCCGGGTAGCAGGCGGGTAGATTTCAAGTACCCGCCCAGCGGAAAACTTACAGATACCATGTTTTGCGGCGGCACATCTATCTTGCCCGCTACTTTTATTACAGATTTAATATCCTGCAGGCTGGCCAGCCCGGTTGCTATACTGGCATTTTTTTGCTGTGCTTCCGTAAGCACTACCGTTGTGCCGCTTAATACTTCAGGCTCTTGGGTGGCGGCCGGTTGCTTGTCACTACCGCATGCAGCCAAAGCCAATATGGCTATAAATAATACTCGTTTCATTTCTTAATTTTTTATGAGGTAGTTGATCTCAAAAATGGATTCGTTCAGTTTCTTTAATTCATCATAATAACGGTTGTAGATATCAAATGCCTGGTTTAGCAGCATGGTATATTCCAGGTAGCTGATATCGCCCTGCATATATTGGCTGCCCGTAGCCTCAATTATTTCAGCTGCATTTTTGTTGCCTGCCTGCTCATAATACACTACGGCATCTGCTTGCTTTTTATAAGCTACAAGGGCATTATCATACTGCATATCCAGCATATGCTTACCATCCTCTGCCAGCGTTGTTGCCATCTTCCTGTTTATTGCTGCAGCTTTTATCCTTGCCGCCTGCGATGCAAATATCAATGGTATGCCTACGCCCAACTGTACGGAACTGAACCGCTGCGATGAAGTATAGAGGCGCTCTGTATTATCTACTTTTTGCCAGCCGCTGAAGCTCTGGTTATAATACCCGCCGGTTATATCCGGCAGCAGTTTGGCCTGCTCCAGCTGGTGTAGATTTTTGGCCAGTTGCTGTTGCAACTGCAGGTGGGTAAGGTATGGATGCCCCCCGGTAGTATTGGACAGAACCGGCACATCGGGTTTCAGCAATGCCCGGGTGGGGATATATGTGGTATCAGTGTTTAGCCAGTAGTCAAACTGGTTGAGCAGTATCTTCAGGTCGGCCTGCAATTGTTCAAGTTGCAAATGAATTTGCCCACGCTGGTTTTCAGCCGTTGCTTTCTCTACCGTATTAGATGCACCCAGTTTATATCTCAATTGAGCTTTATACTCAAACGCTGCATACAGGCTGTCTGCTTCTACCAGCAATGCCTGTTTCTGGTACAGGCAATTGATGGCATTATAAAGCATGGATACCTGCCGGGTGATCTCCTTTTCATTCAGTGCTGTTTGCAACTGTGCCGCTTTCCATTCATTGTGCAGAACGGCGCGCTGCTTCACATATACAAGCGGAAAGGATATACTTTGGGTAACACCATAGCGGGTATCGGTATAGGCACTGTTTACATGCCCCCATTCGGCAGTAACGTTGGTTTTATTAATATCCCATCCGCTTCCCTGCATCTTTTTATAATAATCGGTGTTTAGCCTTTGGGCTTTTAGTTTCAGGTTATTGTGCAGGGCCGAGTCGATAGCTGCCTTTAGCGATATTTGCTGCTGTGCATGGGCCAGCATGGGCGAAAGGCTTAACAGCAATAATATCACAGTTGCCTGTGGTTTCATTTTAATATTTCTTTTTTCAAACAGTAAATAAAGTACCGGCAGCAGGAACAGGGTTAAAAATGTTGCGGTAAGCAAGCCGCCTATTACCACCGTGGCCAGCGGGCGCTGCACCTCGGCACCGGCACCGTTGCTGAGGGCCATAGGCAGAAAGCCAAGCGAGGCTACAGTAGCCGTCATCAATACAGGGCGCAGCCTGGCGCGTGTACCCTGCAGCGCAATTTCTGCGGGGTCGGTAATACCCTGCGCTTTCAACCGCCGGAACTCGGCTATCAATACAATACCATTCAATACCGCCACACCAAATAAGGCTATGAAACCGATACCCGCACTGATGCTGAATGGCATACCCCTCAATGCCAGCGCAAAGGCACCACCAATGGCCGATAGGGGGATGGCGGTATAAATAATAAGGCTATGCTTAAGGGAATGGAATGCGAAATACAGCATCAGGAATATCAACCCCAATGCTAAAGGCACGACGATAGACAAACGTTTTTTAGCCTCAATAAGGTTTTCAAACGCCCCACCATAAGTGATGTAATAGCCCGGCGGCAGTTTTATTTTATCTGTCTTTTGCTGCAGTTCATTTACAATGGTCTGCACATCTTTACCGCGCACATTGAAGCCCACCATTATCCTGCGTTTGGCATCTTCACGCTGTATCTGGTTAGGCCCGTCTTTTATAGCTACCGTAGCCAGTTGGTTCAACGGCACCTGTGCACCCAATGGTGTAGGCACTAACAAATTCTGCACGTCTGCCAGGCTTTGACGCTGGTTGCCGGCCAAACGCACCACAAGGGCAAACCTTTTTTCATCTTCATATACCATGCCGGCACTTTGTCCGCCAAATGCCGCATTGACAACACGGTTCACTTCCTCTATACTCAAGCCGTATTGTGCAATAGCGGCGCGGTTATGCGTTATGATTATCTGTGGCAGCCCGGTTACTGTTTCTATGTATATATCCTTTGCGCCCTCTACCGAACCGGCCAGTTTGCCCAATTCATTGGCATAATGGGCCAGGGTATCCAGGTTTTCACCAAATATTTTACATACTACATCTTGCCGCGCCCCTGTCATCAATTCGTTGAAACGCATTTGCACAGGGAACTGAAAACCGGCTGTAATGCCGGGCACCTCCTCTAAGGCAGTGCTCATCTTCTCCGCCATTTCAGGAAATGTTTTGGCAGATGTCCATTCTTTTTTGTCTTTCAGTATCACCATCATATCGCTGGCTTCCATAGGCATGGGGTCGGTAGGAATTTCGCCGCTTCCTATCTTGGTCACCACTTTTTCTATTTCAGGAAATTTATTCAGCAGGATACCGGCGGCCTTCTGTGTAGCTTCAATAGTAGTATGCAGGTTGCTACCCGTCAATACGCGGGTTTCAACAGCAAAATCGCCTTCTTCCAACTGCGGTATGAATTCTCCGCCAAGTGACATGAGCAACATAACGGCTATAACAAACAATGAAAAAGCAGCGGCTATCATCACCTTTGTATGCTGCAGCACTTTTGCCAGTGCCTTGTGAAATACGGTTTCCAGCTTTTCCATCATCCTGTCTGAAAAGGAGGGTTTATGGCTGATGCGTTTACTGATTACCAACGCACTCATCATGGGTATATACGTCAGCGAAAGGAGGAATGCGCCCAGTAGTGCAAAGGCCACCGTCTGCGCCATAGGCCGGAACATCTTACCCTCAATGCCCTGCAATGTGAAAATAGGCAGGTACACAATGAGTATGATGATCTGCCCGAAAACGGCACTATTCATCATGTTCGATGCAGATGTTTTTACTTCGGTATCCATTTCTGCCTGGCTGAGGCGGGTTTTATCTCTAAACTGTTTGGAATGGCTGAAGCGGTGCATCACAGCTTCTACTATTATCACGGCACCATCTACTATTAAACCAAAATCGAGCGCCCCGAGGCTCATCAAATTGCCGCTTACGCCAAACAAGTTCATCATAATAATGGCGAACAGCATAGAAAGCGGGATAATGGAAGCTACCAGCAACCCTGCCCGCACATTGCCCAGGAAGAGCACTAATATAAATATTACTATCAGCGAACCTTCCAGCAGGTTTTTCTCAACGGTGCCTATGGCATTATTCACCATTTTGGTACGGTCCAGGAATGGCTCTATCACTACGCCTTTAGGCAGTGTTTTTTGTACCTGCTCTATCCGCTGCTTGATGGCCTTTATTACCTTGCCGCTATTTTCGCCTTTCAGCATCATCACGATGGCCCCTGCTACTTCGCCTTCATCATTATAGCACATAGCGCCATAGCGTGTTGCCGAACCCAGATGAACATCTGCTACATCCCTTATCAATACCGGGGTACCATCAGATAATTGTTTTACAACACTGTTCTCAATATCACTGATACTTGTAGCCAGGCCTTCCGTTCGTATATACAATACGGTAGGCCCTTTTTCTATGTAAGCACCGCCGGTGTTATTGTTGTTCTTTTCCAGCGCGTTGAATACATCGCTGATGGTAACATTATAAGATGCCAGCTTCGATGCATTTACGGCCACTTCATAGTGCTTCAGGTAACCACCAAAGCTGCTTACATCTGCCACCCCCGGTACGCCCAATAGCTGCCGGCGTATTATCCAGTCTTGTATGGTACGCAGCTGCATGGCATCGTACTTATGTTCATAACCCGGCTGTGCACGTACCACATACTGGTATATTTCTCCCAGCCCGGTGGTAACCGGTGCCAGGTAAGGTGTACCTATACCCGGGGGTAGGTCGGCCTGTATCAGTTGCAACCGTTCAGACACCTGTTGCCTTGCCCAGTACACATCCACATCATCACTGAAAACGATTGTGACCACCGACAACCCAAAACGGGAAAAGCTGCGTATTTCCTTAAGGCCGGGTATATTACTATTGGCCTGCTCTATCGGAAAGGTGATAAGGCGTTCCACATCGGGCGCACCAAGAGCGGGGGTTACGGTGAGTACCTGCACCTGGTTATCTGTAATATCCGGCACCGCATCCACGGGCAGCCGGGTTAGTTCGTAGCTGCCATAACCTATCAATGCCAGCACGAATAGCATAATAATGAGTTTATTCTTCACAGAAAACTCAATGATCTTATTTAGCATAAGTATCGCATATTTTCAGTACCGGGCGCTTATATACACACCGATAAAAGATTTTATAAATGAATAGTGGCTAAAAGCCCTGTATTATCAGAATAGAAAATCAGGCGCGTGGCGGCTGCCATATTTTGGAAAGGGCCTCAGCAGCATGGTGTGGAGCATTGTAGCGGGACAATGGTTTTGCCAGCAATGTGTAGGCGGCTTGTTGTGGTATCTCCACCCGCACCTGTTCGAAGAATATCAGCGCAAAAGATACCAAGTGGCTGCATTGCTTAAAGGGCAATTGCATATCCCTGTCGTGGCCGGGATGGCCATCAGTGTCTTGCGTATAGTGCATGGCCAGGAAATCCCATACACCCAGGTCTTTGTTCTCGTCTTTATGCTCGTGATAGTGCTCTACCAGGGTATATACCTTCAGGAGCTGGGCTATCGGGGTATGCACCCAGATGAGCGAACTAAGCAGCAATATGACCATAGCCCGTGGCATAACGCAAAGTTAGTGTTATACTTTATTATCTGCCAAAATAATATATTACAGATTGCAATTGCTTATTTTATATCCATTTTTACACGCCTATCTTTAGACTATGAAACAGGTAACAGCGACGATAGGGAAAGACCACTACATCACACACATCGTAACACCCACAGGCAAAAACCTTTTTTCTGATGAGCCGGAAGCTGTGGGTGGTGCAGATATGGGCCCTGCGCCGGAAGAACTGTTAGCAGCATCGCTTGGGGCTTGCACCTGCATCACGCTGCGTATGTATGCCGACCGTAAACAATGGCCGCTGGATAAAGTAGAAGCACACATCACCATAGAGCGCGATAAAGAAAAGAACGAAACCCAAATGACGCGCCGGATATTACTTACCGGCCTGCTGGACGAACAACAGATAGCCCGACTGTTAGCCATAGCTAATAAATGCCCTGTACACGAGATGCTCACCCACCC
Source organism: Azovibrio restrictus (assembly GCA_029255605.1). Lineage (GTDB taxonomy): Bacteria > Bacteroidota > Bacteroidia > Chitinophagales > Chitinophagaceae > Polluticoccus. Next base: position 45,782 of record JANLJF010000049.1, on the reverse strand, counting down.
TATATATATACAAACCACATTGGGTTAAATTTTTAACACCATCTTCTATGTGTCATCCTGCAGCCATATGTAGCATGGGTGCTTGTGGCATTGTCTTTGTTTTGTTATATTTAGAATAAGCAAAAAATCAAAGGCTATGACACTGAGCGAAACATGGTTTTTAGAAGGGTACATTGATTTTGAACTGCAGAAATACCGCCTGCTGGCTTACCTGAAAGAGGTGAATAACTGCTTCAATCAAACGAAGCTATACCCCCAACTGGCCGATGTGGTTTTCCACTATAACAACCTGGTATCTTTCAGGGATAATAAGCGTTTCCTGCAAGACAACTTTCCAAGGCAACTGACGCATGTGGACATGCAGAAAGTGACACTGGTATATGAGCAGATGCTGCAGGATGATGAACTGATGAAAGAACTGGAAAGCATTACCCAATATGCCATAGAGCAGATGAAAGGGACATTGGATAATGGTGCGGGTATCTATGAGCTGGTGGAACAACAACTGGAGATAGCGCCCGTGGGCATTATACCGCTATACAAGAACGAAGGCTATATGCTGCTGCGCTATGGCAACCACGGCGAGATACATGCATACAGCTATACCATCACTTTATTTGAACATAAGGACGCCAATTATAAAGGCATCCGTATGGAGTATATAGATAGCTGGCAGAAGAACATCGTGAATACGTATGAAAACATCAAGCGCGACATCATACGTAAGATACGAACCCTGCCCTACCCCGCGGTGTATAGTATAGAATACCCGCTAACCATACCTCTGAATGAAACACTGTTACCGATAGCCAAGCGGGCCCTTGTAAAACACATAGCTACGAAGGCTGCTTAACTTCTGCAGGTTTATTCGCATCTACACTTAATTCATGGTGCTCTATTGCCATTTCTACCTGCTTGCGGGTGGGTAAGAGTATCAGGCGCAAGGTGGTATCGTTGGTAATATAGCTGATGGCCCAGTTGATGAAGGTGAACAGCCTGTTCTTGGCATTCAGTATCAGCATCAGGTGCAGAAACATCCATGTAAGCCATGCAAACACACCCTGGAAGCTCATAAAGGGCAGATCGACCACGGCTTTACGCTTACCTACCGTGGCCATAGTGCCGGGCGATTTATACTTGAAGGGACGCATTTCGCCGCCATCCAGCAAACGCTTGAGATTTGTTGCCAAATGTTTCGCCTGGTTGTTGGCAACATTGGCCAGTTGCGGGTGGCCTTTAGGCCATTCCGGCGTTTCCATATAAGACACATCGCCCAGGGCAAAGACACTATCGCTGCCCATAAGGCGGCTGTATGCATCTACCTTAATACGATTGCCCCTTACCAGCAGGCTTTCGGGCACACCCTTCGGCACATTGCCCATCACACCGGCCGCCCATACCAGGTTGCGGGTAGGAATGGTACGGCCATCTTTCAGCGTGGCTACCTTACCATCATAATCGCTGAGCAGTGCATTGGTCCATACCTTTACGCCCAGGCGTTCCAGGTATTCCTGCGATTTGCGCTGCGATACGGGGCTCATGACTGCCAGTGTAGCATTGCTGCCTTCCAGCAGGTATATATTGAGGCGCGAGAAATCCATATCAGGATAATCGCGCGGTAATACGTTTCTTTTCATTTCGGCCAGCGAACCGGAAAGCTCTACACCCGTAGGGCCACCACCCACTACTACAATGTTCATAATACGTTCCAGCTCTTCGGGCGATGCGTTGATGGCATCTTCAAAATTGAGCAGGATGCGATTGCGCAGCGTAATAGCTTCGGGGGTCGACTTCATAGGGAAGGCATAGCGCTCTATATTCTTATTGCCAAAGAAATTGGTAGTGCAGCCGGTGGCTATTACCAGGTAATCGTAATGAAATGTCTCATCATCGGTCAGCACCTGTTTGCTATCCATATCTACACCCGTTATCCGCGCTACCCGTACATGCACATTATGCTTTCGCTGGAAGACCTTGCGCAGAGGAAAGGATATGGCACTCGGCTCAAGGCGGGCCGTAGCTACCTGGTAAAACAGCGGCTGAAACTGATGAAAATTGTATTGGTCTATCAGTGTGATCTCGTATTCACTATTCCTGATGTTCTTGGCCAATTGCAGGCCGGCGAACCCACCACCCAGTATCACTATCTTCTTGTTGGTCGTTTGTGATCTCATACGGTTGATTTTTATGTGGGGGCATTGATTGCGCCGCAAAGCTACGAGCATTTAACGGGCTGCAAGCATTGAGTGTGGCTATATTGACTATGCCTAAAATTTATGCCAAGGGGGTGATGCGTTTCCACTATCCGGATGCCATTAACCTGTAAGCGCGGGTGGTAAATTGTTTCCGTTTGTTTCCGGTTTTGCCGGAACATTCCGCGGCGGGTTCCAGGGAATGATATCGGGGCGGTCTTCGTACACAGGCACGCCCTCTACTATCTTAATCAAACCGGTTTCTTTGGTGACTGCTGCGGAAGGTACCAGTATCACCCCTTTCCATAGCGGGTCGTCGCCGGGGATGTTTTCGAAGCCGCGTGGTTCGTAACGTGGCAGTGCGGGCTTTTCGGGTGGCGGTGGCGCTGCGTTTTGCGTTTCAACCGGTTTGATGTCTTTAGCGGCATACTTGCCGGATTCCAGCTTACAATCGAGCTCTATAGCCCGCAATACGGCATGCGGTGCCAGGTCGTCCACCACTTCTACAATGGTATCTTTCAGCTTTACATGGCGGCGCACCTGCCAGTGGCCCAGTATCATTTGCGCCAGTACCAAGCGCTTTTGCTGCAGGGTGCATACTTCATCGCCTATACGCTGTTGCGCGGCATGATGTACTTGTGCCATAGCTTCAGCGCGCAGGGGTGCTTCCACCTCATTAATATACTGCTGTATGTGTGGCTGGCGAAACAGGCGATTGGCAGCTACACGCAGGCTGTCGCCTTCTTCAATGTCAGGATAGGCTTCTCTGTAGGCTCTGAATTTATCGCCATGCTGCAAATAGGCATTGGCAAAGTGGAGGTGACCTTGTTTCATTTGGTGATAGGTTTATTATAGCAAATATACAATAATAAAATAAATAAGTGCACCCCAAATCGCTAAACTTGAAAAAGAAATTCGGCAAAATTGCCGCAGTTCTTTTTCACACCTAATAATCAGCATATTTAAACATGGATATTCATTCTTGAAAAAACTATTATTTATGAAAAAGCCATGTTTCCGGTATGTATACCGTGATTCTGTAACAGGTCAATATGTTAAAAAAGAATACGCTATGAAACATCCAAGGACTACTATAAGGGAGAAAGTTCCGTGTTAGTCATTATTTACAAAAAAGGCACCTATGCGGTGCCTTTTTGTTATGAATTAATTAGCGTGTGCTGCATTAAAATATTTTTTTAGAACCTGAAACCTAATGTAAGTGCTACGTTATTGAAACTGTTTTTGATAGTAGCAGTAGGTACTGTAACAGGCGGTATGTAAGACAGTGTATATGGTGTTTCCTGGCTTTCGCTTTGGGTGTGCATGAAGCCGAGGTCGAGAAACCAGCTTTCTGAACGGAAGCCTACACCACCGGAGAAGGTCATACTGCTGCCATCAATAGCCGAATTTTTATACGGGTTGCCATAATAGCCAAAGCCCAGGCGGATAGAAAAGGCATCGATACGGCCTTCTGCACCTACGCGCAGTATAGAGGCTGCCTTGTATGTATTCTTAATGCTTTGATTGATGAGGGTTTGATAATCGCGGTTGTTGCCATCGAAATTGAACCTGGCCGAAGCATAGTTTACAAACTCGTAATCGGCAGTGATAAAACCATATTTACCAAACAGGCCGGTGGCACTTACTACACCGCGCCATGGTGTCAGCAAGTTGTATTCATAGATATTTTCGGGCGCATCTACACGGGTGACGGGATTATCGCCATAGCCCAGGTCGCGCTTGAAGTTTTCGGTATTAGAAGTTACCGTCCTGTTTTGCACATCCTTCAGCCCGAAATAGGTAGGTGTGTGCACTGCCAAACCTATGCGGAAGGCATCGGCAGGCTTATAGATAGCACCCAGTTTCAGGTTGACACCACTACCGGTAGTCGTGAGCGTTTCGCGGTACTGGAAATTATCAAAGTAATTGTTGGTGTTGCCAGAAGCATCGCTTTCGGTATAGGTCACCTCGCGTTTGTAGCGGATAACGGGAATACCTAGCGTAGCGCCCAGCATCAGCTTTTCCATATAGTTGCCACCAAAAGATATGGCCATATCTGTGATGCCCCCTTTCTGAATGACACTGCGCTGCTGGTTGAGGCCACCCTGCCAGTCGGCTACGGTTCCCCATTCATTACCCTGAAACTTATCTATAAGAAATGACTCATAGCCCAACCCTGCCAAGGTGCTGAGATTTGAGGTATCCAGCGGGTAATTATTGGCATCGATAGCAAATATTTCGCTGGCGCTGCTGGTATTATTGAAGCCGCTGTAGGTATAGTTGTTGCTGAAATCGGCAATGCGGTTGAGGCCAAAGCCGAAGGAAACAGATTTCCATTTACTTTTTTCATAACGCTTGCCGCGGGCGGCGCTGGTAAGCACCAGGCCCAGGTTATTGATAGTGAAGCGCGTGGCATTATCATCGGCAGCACTGCCGGTATAGGTACTACTGCTATTGTTCAGCTTCAGCGAAGGAGTGAATGTAAATTCGGAACCGCGATAGACACCAATACCTGCGGGATTGACACTGAGCGAAGAAAAATCGCCACCTATGGAACCCAGCGCCCCACCTATGCCCATAGAGCGGGCCGTGCCCTGCGGCGACAGGTGCGAGTAACGCAATGCATCGGTTTCATCCTGTGCGAAGGCGGCTGCGCCTGCGCCCAATAATATAGCGGATAATAAGTAAGGGCGGATATTCATAATGAGTGCTTTCAACTATGACAAAAAAATAGTGTTAATGTTTAATCAATTGCTAACAAATATCTGCAATCAATTTCTATACCTATGTTAAAAATGAGATGTTAAAAAAATATCCTGCCATAAAGCAGGATATTTTCTTTTATAAAGATAAACATAAACCATCATTACCTGCGGCCACCGCTGCTGCGGCTGCCACCACCTGAACCACCACTGAAACCACCACCACTACGGCTACCACCAAAACCGCCACGATTGCCATTATCGTAACTGCGGGTAGGTGCTGAACGCTGCTCGTAACGAGGCTGTTCGTAGCGCTGCTGCGGTTGTTGCTGCTGGCGCGGCGCTTCGTAGCGTTGTTGTTGCTGCGGCGGCTGTTGCTGGCGTGGTGCTTCATAACGCTGCTGCTCCATTTGCTGTGAAGGCATGGTTTGCTGCGGACGGCTTTCTATCGTGCCATTCTCATTGCTGTTGAAGAAGCGGCCACGTTGTGGCTGTGCCGGTTGCACCGGTTGTGCCCTGTCGCCTGCAGGGGCTGTTTGTATGGTACCCCTGTTTTCGGGCAAGCCACTGCGTGGTGCCGTTATCGTACGGTTGCCATCGCGCTGCGTGCCGATATTGCGGTCTCCGCTGCGCATAGGCTCTGTATTGCCGTTGCGTACACCGCTATTTGTATTTGCCGGTGCTTCGCGCAGGCCACTGCGCGTATTGCCCCCCGGTGCTGTATTCATGCTTTGCCTTAAGCCGCTGCTTGAACGAGGGCTTGTAGTGTACCTGTTGAGCGATGTGCGCGGGCCGTAAGATACCGGGCGCACATAACCGGCGCCGCCACCATACATACCGTTGTAGTAGCCATCCCAGTAGCCATTGTAATAGCCGCCGCCATAGCCGCCCCAGCCACCCCAGGCATAGCCAGGATAGTTCCAGTAGCTATAGAAGCCGGGATAACCGTACCAGTTGCTCCAGCCCCAGTACGATGACCAGTAAGGGCCACCCCAGCCTACGCTCACACTCCAGCCCGGTTGGTAGCCCCAACCCCAGCCGGCGCCATAGCCCCAGGCACCACCATAGCCGTACCATGGGTCGTAGCCCCAATATGGATTGTAGAACGAACCGTAGCCGAAACGACGGAAACGATTACTGTAGTAACTATCGTCATCGTAATCGATATAGGCATCGTCTTCGTTGCTGCTGCCGTTGTAGGAATAGTTGCCATTTGCATCTTCCTGTGCCCTGCGCGCAGCTTCGCGCTCCTGGCGTTTACGTTCGTTCTCTTCGTCTATTTTCTTCTGTTCTGCCGCATCTCTTTGTGCATCTTTGGTGCTGTAGTATATATCGTCGTAGTTTTTATTCTGTGCAAACGACGGGGTATATCCAAGCCCTAAGAGCATCAGACCGGTTATAACGAAACGTTTCATTATTTGTGGATTTTAGAGTGAGATTGCTTAGTGAAATTAGTACTTTTGCGCCACCTGACCAATGATATAGACTTCTAAAAGTATGCCAGGTTTAATATGAGCAATATTTTAACATCTCGTAAACAGGATTATTCCCAATGGTACAATGACCTGGTTCTCAAGGGCGGTTTGGCAGACTATTCTGCCGTGCGCGGATGCATGGTGATTAAACCATATGGGTATGGACTTTGGGAAAACATGCGCGATGTACTCGACCGCATGTTTAAGGAAACCGGGCACCAGAATGCCTACTTTCCCCTGTTTGTACCCAAGAGCCTGTTTGAAGCCGAGGAGAAAAACGCAGAAGGCTTTGCCAAAGAGTGCGCCGTGGTAACCCACTACCGCCTGAAAACCGACCCGGACAATAAAGGCAAACTGATAGTGGACCCCGCGGCCAAACTGGATGAAGAACTGGTGGTGCGCCCCACATCGGAAGCCATCATCTGGAATACGTATAAAAACTGGATACAAAGCTACCGCGACCTGCCGTTGCTCATCAACCAATGGGCCAACGTAGTGCGCTGGGAAATGCGAACACGCCTGTTTCTGCGCACGGCCGAATTCCTGTGGCAGGAAGGCCATACGGCACACGCTACCAAAGAAGAAGCGATAGCCGAAACAGAACAAATGCTGGATGTGTATGCCCGCTTTGCTGAAGAGTATATGGCGCTGCCGGTGATACGTGGTGTAAAAACACCTAACGAACGCTTTGCCGGTGCGGAAGACACCTACTGCATAGAAGCACTGATGCAGGATGGTAAAGCCCTGCAGGCAGGCACATCTCACTTCCTGGGGCAGAACTTTGCGAAGGCATTTGATGTGAAATTTGCCAGCAAGGACAATACGATGGAATATGTATGGGCCACATCGTGGGGGGTATCTACTCGCCTGATAGGCGCACTGGTGATGGCGCATAGCGATGATGAAGGGCTGGTAATGCCACCACGCATAGCGCCGTTGCAGGTGGTTATCGTACCCATCTTCAATAAAGATGCGGAAGCCAGGCAGAAGATAGACGATAAGGCTGCGCAACTGATAAAAGAATTGCGTGCTAAGGGCATACGCGTGAAATATGACAATGATGACAGCACACGCCCGGGCTGGAAGTTTGCAGAGTATGAACTGAAAGGCGTACCCGTGCGCATAGCATTGGGTGCCCGCGACCTGGAAAACAACCAGGTGGAAGTAGCACGCAGGGACACAAAGGAGAAAGCGCCTGTTTCCCTGGATGGCATCATAGACCATGTAGCACAACTGCTGGAAGAAATACAAAGCAACCTGTTTAACCGTGCGCTGGCTTTCCGCGAGGAGAACACGCGCAGCATAGATACATGGGACGAATTTGTAAAAGCATTGGACGAAACACCGGGCTTTATATCGGCACACTGGGATGGCACACCTGAAACGGAAGAGAAGATAAAAGAGCTGACAAAGGCCACTATCCGTTGCATACCGCTGAACAATAAGCAGGAAGCCGGCAAGTGTATATTGACAGGTAACCCTTCTACCCAAAGGGTACTGTTTGCAAGGGCATACTAATCAATGTATAACATACTGATAAAGCCACAGCATAGTGCTGTGGCTTTTGTTTTTAATAGGAGTTGCCTATTTTTCGGCAAACAAATTACTATGCTAAACTACCCGAATGACCAACCGACCCAAGGAACCGTAATCAATGAGACGGCTAAATATAACCTGCTGGAAGCTGCCCGCTGGGGGAAATTCCTGGCGGTGGTGGGCTTTGTTACGATGGGCCTAATGATTGCTGCCGGGTTATTTATGGGTGCCTTCATGGCTACCATTTCGGCGGCACAAGGGGGCTACCCGCTTTCGCCTGCGTTCTTTGCTGTTTCTTATGTTATCCTGGCAGCTATTTACTTCTACCCTGTGTATGCGTTATTAAAATTTTCAAACTTAACTAAAAGGGCACTGCAGGCAAATGACCACAACATTTTTGCACAAGCTACGGGGTACCTGAAAGGCATGCTAAAATACATGGGGATATGGACGATAGTTATCATCTGCATCTATGCATTGGTCATCATATTTGCACTGACAGTGGGGCTGGCATCGGGATTAGCGCAGTAATTTGCATTGATTAAAGATGGAACCCAATGGAATTTAGCATCGGAATAGGCTATAAAGAAATCACGGAGAGGTTAGAATCATACTACAAATCGCACACCAAACATGAACGGGTTGTTTTTGACTACATACACCCTAATGTAATTTTAAAAAAAAGACGGAAAGGCTACAAAGTATATTTTAAACGCGCCCCTTTGCAGTTTTCTTCTTCTGTAGAATCGACATTTGTATTTGAGTTTAATTTGAAAGAAGTAGATGACACCAACTCTGTTATTAAGGGATATATCAGGCCTGACAACTTTGCTATTTTTATACTTTTGATTGTCATGGCTTTCTTGTGCTACATGATGGTTGTTGATTGGCCTGAAATATGGTTACATGCGATTATAATCATTTCCGGAATTATCGGATACATTAGACGTTCTCGCCATTTCAAAAAGAATATAAAAGTATTTTTTTTAGAAAGACCGTTTTATTAAGAATCTAAGTTATTATAAAACAAAAGGCATACGCGATAGTATGCCTTTTTTGCTGATGGGAACATCAGGCCTTCTATATGTAATTACTACTTCTGGTTAGCTACTTGTTGTTCCAGCGCTGTGATGCGTGCCTTTAACTGCTCGATAATAGCCTGCTGCTCTTGTATGGCCTTGATAGCGATAGTGCTCATACTGGCATAGTCTACACCCATCTGGTTTTCAAACATAGCATTACCATCATTGTTAGTATTTACGCTTACAAACTGAGGGAACACATCATATACATCCTGCGCAATGAAACCGATGTATTGTTTTGACTCCTGGTTGCCCTGCACTTTGTATTGATATGTTTTAGGCGCCAGTGTCATCACCTTGCTCAATACCGGCGTTACATCCTGTATATTGGTTTTAGCCCTGCGGTCGGACAAAGAAGTATAAACACCCGATACTCCGTCAAACTGGCCAAGGTTGCCGCTACGGCCTATTATCAACGCACCTGATGCTGATGCGTATAAGCTCCATCCGCTGCTTACCGAAGTATTCTGAATACGAATACCATTATCATTAAAAGAACCTGTGACACCATCTACCTGGAACCTGTATTTAGGAAAGCGGGTGCCCACACCTACGTTACCAATAGAGTCTATTGTAACCTTAGGCACTGCAGCTACGGTAAGGTGTACGCTACCCAAGGTGTTGCCACCGCCGGTACCAAAGTCCATGTCTTCATTTTTACCGGCATAGCTACCTATATAACCGCGATAAACATCAGCTTCATAAAAGCCCAGCCACAGGTTTGATGTACTACTACCCCTTACACCCAGGCCACCATTGCTGGTTGCTTGCAGGCCATTGGAAAACCTTGCATACGGAACGCTTGCAAAAGGAGAAGTACCCATATCTGTATAGCTGGTGCCACCTGCAGGGTCTATTTCTACTTTCATGCTCGCAGCGCTTTTTCCCCAGTCTATACTGCTAAGGTTGCCTGTTGTTGTAGTAGCAGTACCATCACCTACCTGCACATTCAGGAGGCCTTGTGGTGTGGTCATCACCGTGCGTTCTTCTGTGTACAAAGCTGCAGATGCACCATCCTGCACCGTTATTTTAACACCTACATTCTGAGAAGCTATCAAAGTGCCGCCGGAATTGCGCACTACCGCCTGGTAGTTGAAACCCGCAGGTACCTGCGCCGATGCGGAGAAAGAAAGTATGCAGCTAAGTGCCGCTGCCGCCAGTATGTTCAGTTTCTTGTTCATAATTTTAGTTTTAATAAATATGAATGTTTAATTGTTTTTTTGTGGTTATTGTTTGGTAAATGAGATGGTTTTTGCCAGTGTGCCGTTACTATCTGTAATTTGTAGCAGGTAATTGCCACTGCTATACCCCGTAAGGTCTATGCTGCGTTTATACTGCTTTTCTACCGTTACATTGCGCTGCCTGTGCATGAGGCGGCCAGCAGCATCGTAAATGGAGAAATGCAGCAGTGCGTTGTTATCCGTTTTCAGGCTGAGGGTGATGCTGTTTTGTGCCGGATTCGGATACAACTCATAACCCACCACAACGGATGCCGTACTTTTTACATCATTGGGGAAAAGGCCATCGGGCTGCTGAAAACCCTGTGTGATGGTGAAGCTGCCGGATGTAACGGTAGCTATGGCTACCTCGCCCACCGTGCTGCTTACCGATACCGAAGCGGTGCTGCTATATCCGCCTGCGGAGGATACGACCCGGCGATCGATGCTCTGTGCATGCAGTGCACCTGCGGCCAGCAGCAGGCTTAGTGTTAATGTTATTGCTCTCATACGCTATCGTTTTTGTGTTGAAGAATATGATGCAAAGGAACATTGTCGGGCGGAGTTGCCAACGCGTAGAACTACGCAAAAGCATATGTAGCCAGTACGGATTTTAGAGCCGTAGGTATGTGGTTAAAAACGACAACAGGCTTGCTATCGCATTGATAACAAGCCTGTTGAAAATATGTATGTACAACGTTTAGCTAAACTTGACCGATGTCATGGTAAGGGAGCCTGCAATAGCCTTATCGTTGAAGAAAGTTGGTTCTTCATTTTTTCGCTGCAGGCCAAGGATATAAAGCAGCGGATAGTAATGGTCGGGCGTAGGTATGGCCAGGTTCGCATCTTTATGCAGCTTTTCGTAATTGACCAGTGCCATATGGTCGCCATTGGCAATCTTTTGCTTGAATATCTCGTTCATCTCTATAGCCCAGTCGTAGCCATATTCTTTATTGATGTCTTCAAAACCCTTAGGCAGGTGCATGATGCCGAGGTTGTGCACCATATTACCACTGCCCAATATCAGCACGCCTTTTTTGCGGAGCGCTGCTAATTCTTTTATCAATTCGTAATGATAAATGGGTGGCTTATGATAATCGATGCTCAACTGCAATACGGGTATATTGGCATCGGGGTACATATGCTTGATGACACTCCACGCACCGTGGTCGAGCCCCCAATCATGATCGAGCCCTACATTGGTAGTGGTGATGAGCGATGCTGTTTCTTTAGCCAACGCGGGACTGCCGGGTGCTGGATATTGTACCTCAAACAATTCGCGCGAGAAGCCCCCGAAATCGTGAATGGTTTTGGGCTGCGGCATGGCCGTGATATACGTGCCGCGTGTAAGCCAGTGAGCCGACACGATGATGACCGCTTTAGGCACCGGTATTTCCTTTGCCATCTTCTGCCAGCGAAGGCTGAACTCATTGTCTTCGATAGCATTGGTGGGAGAACCGTGGCCCACAAAGAGGATGGGCATTAACTCATCCTGTTCATTAAGGCCTTCGGCAAATTTCCTGAAACCTGATAAACTCGTCATAATAGCTGCTGCCGCCGCCAGTTTTAAAAAATCTTTCCTTTGCATACTTACCAATAGCCCGCTTCTGCTGCCGGGGCAGTCATGCGAATTTCGGCAATATTTTACCCTTCGACGAAAAAAGATGTATATACATGTATAGTCGCAGGCTATAACAAGCTGAGGATTAATCCTCTTTCTCTATGACCAGCTTATCGGTAGTCATGCTGGTGGTGGTTTTAGTAACCTTATAGGTTTTCATGTTTACATTTCCGGTAAATGTCATTTGCCCGGTATGCTGATGCACCAATAAGGAATCGCTGGAAACGGTATCCCTATCGCGGGTGTACATGACATGACCGTGATACAGCGTATTTCCATCACTGAGCGTGACTTTCTTATCGCTCTTAATTTGCTTCTTTCCCTTATCGCCAGCATAGGCCGTAAAGCAAACAGCAGGTAATAACAATGCAAGGAGACGGATATTCATAGAAGTGGTTTTGGAAATAAAACGTACAGGGCGCTTTATTATTATGCAAGCATCTGTAATAGATGCCTATCCTTCATACATCGCATCTATTTCCTTCGCATACTTCTGTTCTATAAACTTGCGTTTCACTTTTATAGATGGGGTCAATTCACCCGTATCTATCGTCCATTCGGCAGGCATCAGTTGAAATTTCTTTATCTGCTCTACGTGGCTGAAGTCCTCATTGTATTTATCTACCTGCTTTTGCAGCAGTTCTATTACCTGCGGCAGTTTTATCAGCGCGGCATTATCTGCAGGCGGTGTAGTGCCATGGTCTTCCAGGTATTTGCGCACATGCACATAAGCGGGCACTATCAGCGCACTTACGAATTTGCGGCCAGCACCTATCACCAATAACTGCTCGATGAACATGCTTTCCTTCATCTTATTCTCTATCACCTGCGGTGCTACGTATTTACCACCCGATGTTTTGAATATCTCCTTCTTACGGTCGGTTATCTTCAGGAAGCGGCCTTCTACCCATTCGCCTATATCGCCGGTTTTAAGCCAGCCATCGGGCGTGAATGCCTCAGCAGTGAGTTCGGGGTTCTTATAATAGCCCTTCATTACATTGTGGCCTTTGCAGAGTATCTCGCCATCTTCACCCAGCTTTACCTGCACATTTTGTATCACAGGGCCGATGGTGCCGATGCGGCGGTCTTCACTCTCATATTTGTTTACCGATATTACGGGTGATGTTTCGGTAAGGCCGTAGCCTTCCATTATCACTATTTTAGCCGAAGTGAAGATGCGTATGAGCCTTACCTGGCAGGCGGCAGAGCCGGTAACGATGGCTTTGACATTGCCTCCCAACGCTTCGCGCCACTTGCTGAATATGAGCTTATTGGCAATAGCTAATTGCAAACGGTACCACAGACTGCCTTTTTCTACATTGTCGTATTTGAACCCGAGGCCTAATGCCCAGAAGAAAAGCGCCCGCTTAATACCTTTTAATTCGAGGCCCTTTTCAAAAATACGCTCATATACTTTTTCGAGCAGGCGGGGCACAGTGGTGAAAACCATAGGCTTTACCTCTCGAAGGTTCTCACCGATGGTATCCATGCTTTCGGCATAGTAGATTGCTACACCTGCATTGAGGTACACATAAGTCACCATCTTTTCGAAGATGTGGTTGAGTGGCAGGAAGCTCAAGGCTTTATCCCCTTTGGCTGCAAACCAGAATTCGCACATGCAGTCCATCACATTGCTCACAATATTATCGTGGGTGAGCATCACACCTTTGGGGTTGCCGGTGGTGCCCGATGTATAGATGATGGTGGTTAAAGTATCTTTAGTAATGCGACTGATTACAGCAGGGTCGGGATTGAGGCCTTTCGCTATTAGTGTTTTCCAGTTTTGCACGCCAGGCACTTCATCGAAACAGAATACATGCTTAACAGACGGTACCTGCGCAAAGGCATCTTTAAAACGCTCGTACAGTTCAGCATTGCCCACAAATACGATATGCACCTGCGCATCGTTGAGCGCATATACCATATCGTGCGTGCTAATTGTAGGATATAAAGGTGTAAGTACGGCGCCTGTTTGCTGCACCGCAAGGTCGGTTATGATCCATTCCGGTCTGTTGGGCGAAATGATGGCTATCTTTTCCTGTGCCTCGGGTTGCAGGTCGTTATTGCTGATACCCAGCGATAGCAGCCCGCCGCAAAGCTTACCGGCGGTATCCCACACTTCCCTGCAAGTATATGCTCTCCATGTACCGTTTTCCTTTGCCGCCAGCATCTCTGCATCGGGCTCTTCCTGGGCGCGTTTGGCCACTATATCAAAAAGACGTTCGACCATATACTAAATTTAATAAAATTTAGCGATTAGTGCATCATCGGAATGTTAATTCCTGTTTTATACAATTATATTTGTTTTTGGCATCCTTGTTGCGATGATGGAGGAATTGAATAGTGGCATGCTGCAGAATTAGAATTTTGAAACAACTATGCGTTTAAGCTTAGAGAAGCTGATACCCGTACCACTTAAAGACCGCATAAACGAATACAATTCCTGGATATGGAACCAGGAACTGGTATTCAACAGCGGTGAGCGGATAAGTATACAGGCCCCATCGGGAACAGGGAAGACTACACTGATACACTTCCTGTACGGGCTGCGAAAAGACTATGAGGGCAGGATATACTGGAGTGCCTTTAACATGTCGGCCATTAATGCAGAACAGTTATCTCAGATACGCGCATCATATGTGAGTGTGATATTCCAGGATATGCGCCTGTTTCCCGAACTGACGGCATGGGAGAACCTGGAAGTGAAACGCAGACTGACCAATACGGTATCGGAATATGATGCAGAGAAATGGATAGAACGACTGGGGCTGAAAGATAAGCTAGACAGGCCGGCGCGCACGCTATCGTACGGTGAGCAGCAACGGGTGGCTATAGTGCGGGCATTGCTGCAGCCCTTTGAATGGCTGATAATGGATGAACCTTTCAGCCACCTGGACCATGCCAACCGCCAGCGTGCTATAGCACTGATACGTGAAGTGGCCGACCATCACAGGGCGGGCATCATCCTTGCCGACCTGGAAGACAATGATTTTTTCACCTATAGCCGGAAACTACTGCTGTGAAATCATTACAACAAAAGACATTATTACGAAAGCTATTGCTACGCCACCGCAGCAACAACCGCCTGTGGGCGGCATTGATTGCATTATGCATAGGCACTACCCTGCTATTGCTATCCGTATTGATATGGTGGAACTTCCGGGAAATACTGAGCGGGCGTGGCAGTAACGATAGCCTTGGCGGCACTTTCCTTACAGTGGGTAAGAAAGTGACCAATGAAAAGATGGGACGCCCGGAAATGACCTTGTTCACCCCGCAGGAAATAGATGCCATGCAAGGCGCACCACAGGTGCAGGATGTAGGCGTGCTGGTATCGAACCGTTTTCCCGTATGGGCTACGCTGAATACAACAGTTGCGTTTTCTACCGAGATGTTCCTGGAAGCAGTACCGGACAGGTTTATCGACAACCGCCCTGTAGACTGGATATGGACACCGGGGAACCGGACGGTACCTATCATTGTATCATCTGAATTTCTGAACCTGTATAACTATGGTTTTGCACTGAGCCAGGGATTGCCGCAACTATCGCAGGCATCCATACAGTCGCTGGCATTTGATTTGAAGATAGGCCGCGGCCAATTGGAAGAAACCTATAGCGCGCGGGTGGTAGGTTTTTCAGACCGCATCACATCTGTACTGGTGCCGCAAACATTTGTAGACTATGGCAATAAACTATTTACAGGCCGCGAGACCTTTCCGCCATCAAGGCTGATACTGAAAGTAAAAGACCCATCGGATAAATTATTCATCAACTATTTAGAAACCCGCGACTATACTACTAATGCCGAGCAACTGCGCTGGAGCAAGCTGCGCACCGTGGTGGATGCCGTAGCATCGGCAACGGGATTGCTGGCCATATTGCTGATGGGTATCGGCACGCTGGTATTCATCCTTTTCATAGAACTGACTATTGCACGCGCGCAGGAATCGATGGCACTGCTGATGCAACTGGGCTATAGCCCGCGCTACCTGGGCCGCTTTATGCTGCGCCGTTTTTTGCCGCTGATGCTGGCTGCACTGGCACTGGCGATGTGGCTGGTGATGATAGCACAGTATATGGCTGCCGATAAGCTGAAGAAGATGAATTTAACGTTGCCGCATGTGCCGGGTTGGCAGGTGTGGGCAGCACTAGGTGTGAGTGCCCTTGTTTTGATAGCCTTCGTAAGCAGAGCTATTACGCGTACCATTAAGTGACCATACTGCATCCGTCTTTGAGGCAGTATAGTCACTTACCCGCCCCTATATTTAGGACGTTCTTTTATTCGCCCAGCTTTTGTGCTTTACTGTTTATTTCTTTTATCACATGGTCTAGCTCGGCAGTGGTGGCTTGTATGCCGTCCAGTATTTGCTTGTTGGTAGGGTCGTTAGGGTCATCATAATTGAACAACTGTGCCAGCCCCTGTATGGTTGTAACGTGATTGCGCACCTTATGCGATTGCAGCCAGGCTATTTCTTTTAGCTGCCTGTTCTGATGTTCTACCATTTCCTGGTGCTGCCGTTCTTCCGTAATATCGCGAGAGAAGCAACTGACACCCACTATATTTTTATCCTTATCGTATATCGGACTGAAATTGATCTCAGAATAGGTGATGTGGCCGTGTGTTTCATTTTTGATAGTGCTGCGGTATGCCTTGCCTTCAAATGCAGGTTGGAGATAGCCTTCCCACGATTTCATCAGGTCTTTACTGAAATCGCTTTCCGTCACTTCCTGCTGTGTTTTGCCTGTCATGGCATATATGTAATCCCAAAAGGGCTTATTAGCATCAATGATCTGCATGTTTTTATCTATCGACCATATGATATCTTGTGTATTATTAATGATAGCACGCAGCTTTTCCTGTTCGTTCTGAAGTTTTTCGCCTGCTTTTTTCTGCGCCGTGACATCCAGCAAATAAACGACCAAGCCTTCGCTGGTAGGATAGGCATTGATAGAAGCCCAGAGGTCGTAAGTAGGAACGTATTCTTCAAAATGCACGCTTACTTTTTCGGCAACCGCACGATGATACTCATGATACAGTTTCAGGCTTTTTGCATTTGGAAAAAAGTCCCATGCTTTTTTTCCCAGGAGCTCTTCTTTCGGGTGCCTTAATATGCGTTCCGATTCTTTATTTACGAAAGTAAATTCCCAATTACTGTTCAATACATACAAGCCATCTGTAATGCTTTCCCAAACTTTCTGCATCTGCCTGGCTTTACGGCTGGCCTCCGCTTCTGCCCTTATCTTATTCTCTACATCTATGGCCATTACCATGCTTGCATTCTTTCCTTCAAACGTAGTGGCATGGGCGTAGATATGCACATGAAATATCTCCCCATTCTTACGGATGTGTCGCCAGGTGCCGGCATCGAAATAAGCATCGGGAAGGTTGCCGGACAGGAATTTGAATCTTTCCCAATCTTCTTCGGGCCGTATATCCAGCGCAGTCTTTGACAACATTTCATCGCGGGTGTACATGTATTGGCTCAACGCAGCATTATTCACAGCCAGGAAACGGAAAGTTTCAGTGTCGTATATGTATATCGGAACGGGATTTTCACTGAACAAACGCGAGTAATTTGCAGCCACGCGTTGCCTTTCGACAGCAAATGTCATTGCTTTGCGCAGGCTGCGTGCATCTATCTCTTCTTTCACCAGGCAATCCTGCACACCTTGTTTTATAGCGTAGGCAGCTGTAGCATCATCGTATGCCGTAAGCACAATAATGGGTGTGTACGGGAAAGCATCCTGTATGGTTTTAAGGCATTCCTCTTTTGATACCGAACAATTATTAATATCAGCAAGTATGAGATACAATGGCTCCCGCCCATAACGGTGTATATCCGTCATGTTAGTAACACGGATGATATTATCAGGCGGATACCCCGCTGTTTCCAAATAGTTCGCTAAACGCGCGAAGGTGCCTTCGTCGTTTTCAAGTAAAAGGATCTTTGTATTCATCTCTTATCTACGCGGTCTTTTACTTTGCATTAAGTGTTGATCTTCCTGAACAAAATAACAAGAATAAATAACACGTGCAATACCAAAAAACACATAATACTGCGCTTGGCTTAAGTTTTAAGTACTTAGCTATTATGTTGCTGATTGTATTTGCAAAGCTGATAGGTATAATTGCCGGGGTACTTACCGGGTCATCGTTGCTACCACAACTCGTTAAAATATTAAAAGAGAAGAAAGGCGGCGACATTTCCATCATGATGTTGTTATGCCTGCTTTGCGGGTTGGCCTGCTGGGTATGGTATGGCATATTGCAAGAAGACTGGCCTATCATTATCACCAATGCTTTTTCACTGGTTACGAATAGTGCCATTATAGTAATGACCATCTACTATAAACAAAAATAAACAGCTATTCCGCACCCAGTTTTTTCAAATCTTCATTTTCAAGCACTCGTTGCATGTGGCCATTCTTCGCCAGGTTTATCATGGCCCGTGCCAATATATCGGCCCTGATGACAGCGGAAGGCGAAAGCAAGTCGATAACAGGTAATAACGGACGAAATAATTTGTAGAGAAAATGCTGACCTGGATTATCGTTTACGGGCCATATGGCACCCGCCCTTGCCATATGCAGGCTGCCAAATGATAGTTTAGACAGGTCGTTCTCGGTTTTACCCTTTATACGGGCAAATATTTGCCGGCTTTTCTCCAATACATCAGCACCCTCGCCGCTAAGAAATATAAAGTCGATACCGGGGTTGGCATGCAACATAGCCTGCGCTGCCTTTACGGTATACATGTGTGTAATTACCTCATACTGTTCTTCATTTACCTGTTGTGAAGAAACACCCAGGCACCAGATGCAGGCATCGTGCGATTTGAAAATACTATCGAGCCCGGTATAATCGAGAAAGTCTTTATGAATGACCGTAGTGAGCTTGGGATGTGCCACATCGGGCTGTCGGCGGCAGATAGCAGTAACGGCCGTGACCGTATCATCTTTCAACGCCTGCCTTATCACCTCTGAACCTGTAGTTCCCGTAGCTCCTGTTACTATCAACTTCATAATACTTAAAGTTCGTTAAAAACTTGATGCCAAACAGGTGCGCAGCATCATGGCACTATTTTATTGAGGCATTATAAAAAGAAGTTATAATGAAAATTTTAGGTGGTATATTATTAGCAATAGGCATTTTGATGCTGATAATTAATGGATTCAACTTCACGACGAAAGAAGAAGTGGCCCAGCTTGGCCCCATAGAAATAAACAAAGAAAAAGAGCACAGCGTAAACTGGCCTATGTATATAGGTGGTGTAGTGGCCGTAGCAGGTGTGGGCCTGCTGATACTCGGGGCGAGAAACAAATCATAAATGACACAAACGATCGTCTGGAAGGGATTGATGTACCCATCAATGGAGTGTTGCTGTATTGCCTATGGCGAAAGTGGCATTACAGTGCGGGGCACTATAGTGGGCTGCGAGGAAGGACAACCCTTTAACATAGACTATGCCATAGACCTGCAAGCAAGCCGCCAAATAGGCTCCTTCAGTATTCAAAACAACCTTTCGCCACAGCTGGACCTGCAAACATTTGTGACCGATGATAACGGCAACTGGTATAACAGCGCCGATAACACCATAGTAGCAGCAGGCTGCGAAGCTATAGATATATCGCTGACGCCTTTTACGAATACACTGGCCATCCGTAAACTGGCCTTGCAGCCGGGAGAAACAGGTGAAATAAAAGTATTATATGCAGATATACAGGCATGTACACTCTATGCTACCACCCAGCATTACACCCGGCTGACGGAAGACACCTACCGCTTTAGCACCGAAGATGGCAGTTTTATGGCAGACATAACGGTGGATGATGATATGACCGTCACATATTATAACCAGTTATTTGAGCGGGTTTCCTGCGGGTAATACCTATTCTATTTTTTCTACATATCCACATTCGGGGTTGGGTTTAGAGAAGTTAAGTACCTGATTTTGATCGCAGCGGCTATCTTTGCAGCCAAAGCAGGAACAGAGATGGCAGAACAATTGAATCAATACACGGAAGATAGTATACGGTCGCTGGACTGGCGCGAGCACATCAGGCTGCGTCCCGGTATGTATATAGGAAAGCTGGGCGACGGCAGCAGTATGGATGACGGCATCTACATACTGATAAAGGAGGTGATAGACAACTGTATTGATGAATACACGATGGGCTATGGCAAACGCGTAGAGGTAAAAATAGACAAAGGCAGTGTAACCATACGCGACTATGGCCGTGGCATACCGCTGGGTAAAGTGGTGGACGTGGTGAGCAAGATAAACACCGGTGCGAAGTATGATAGCAAAGCCTTCCAGAAATCGGTGGGTTTGAACGGGGTAGGTACGAAGGCAGTGAATGCGCTGAGCAGCTATTTTAAAGTGGCCGCCTTCAGGGATGGCAAGATGAAAGAAGCGGAGTTTGAAAAAGGCGTACTGATAAAAGAGCACAAAGAAACCGCTACTACCGAAAACAACGGTACGCTGGTGACCTTTACACCCGATGACAGCGTCTTCAAGCATTATCATTTTATAAATGACTACATAGAGAACCAGGTATGGAACTACTGCTTCCTGAATGCAGGGCTGCAGATAAACCTGAACGGCCGGAACTATGTATCGAAAAACGGGCTGCTGGACCTGCTGCAACGCAAAACCAATCCCGAAACATGCCGCTACCCTATCATACACCTGAAAGGGAATGATATAGAAGTAGCCATCACCCACACGGGCGACTATGGCGAAGACCTGTACTCTTTTGTGAACGGGCAACATACTACGCAGGGCGGTACCCACCAGGCAGCATTTCGCGAGGCATTTGTGAAAGTAGTACGTGACTTCTACAAGAAAGACTATGATGCTACAGACATCCGCCAGAGCATCTGCGCGGCGATATCTGTACGGGTACAAGAACCGGTGTTTGAATCGCAAACGAAAACCAAGCTGGGTTCGCAATATGTATCGGAAGGCGGGCCGAGCATGAAATCTTTTGTGCTGGACTTCCTGGCCAAAGAGCTCGATAACTACCTGCACAAAAACAGCAGCGTAGCCGATGCACTGAAAAAACGTATAGAACAAAGCGAGCGTGAACGCAAGGAACTATCGGGCATACGCAAGCTGGCCAATGAACGCGCGAAGAAAGCCAACCTGCACAACAAGAAACTGCGCGACTGCCGCATACACCTGAATGCAGAACCACCCAACAAAGGCAAAGAAGAATTTCAGCAGAAGCAACTGGAAAGCACCATCTTCATAACCGAAGGTGATAGTGCGAGCGGTAGCATTACCAAGAGCCGCAACGTGGAACTGCAAGCAGTATTCAGCCTGCGGGGTAAACCACTGAACTGCTACGGGCTGACGAAGAAAATAGTGTACGAGAATGAAGAGTTCAACCTGCTACAGCATGCACTGAATATAGAAGAAGGCTTGGATGGCCTGCGCTACAATAACATAGTAATTGCCACCGATGCCGATGTGGATGGTATGCACATACGCCTGCTTATCATGACTTTCTTCCTGCAATTCTTCCCCGACCTGGTGAAGAACGGGCATGTGTATATACTGGAAACACCACTATTCCGTGTGCGGAATAAGCAGAAGACCATATACTGCTATACGGATGAAGAACGCAGGAACGCCATAGCCGAACTGGGCAGCAAACCGGAGATAACACGATTTAAAGGGTTGGGTGAGATAAGCCCGGAAGAGTTTGCACAGTTTATAGGCGACGATATGCGTAAAGAACCGGTATTGCTGGGGCAGGAAACGAAAATAAAAGAGTTGCTGGAATACTTTATGGGTAAGAACACGCCACAACGCCAGCAGGATATTATTGCCGGGCTGAGGGTGGAAAAAGATCTGGCGGAAGAGCTGACAGCTTAAGGGGCCCCTCCCGGCCTCCCCCAAGGGGAGGAGGTGTGTTTGGGGTTATGTTTATGATATATATATTATTTGGTACCAAAAGCCGTTACGATGTGACGGCTTTTGTTATGGTGATTGGTGGTGCTATGTTTTCCGCGGCTTTCTTTGTTACGTAGCGTAGTGTTTCTATACATTTACCCGGTTGTTTCCATTCAAACCAACCAATGACCTTTATGATGAATGCGAAAAACTTTCCTTTGGGTGTAGCGAGATTGGTGGCGAGGTTGGCTATTGCTGCATCGCGCACGGATATGCAAGTAGTGTAATCTGCACCTGTTTTACCCGATAATTCTACCGCAAACTGCCATGCTCCCTGCCGGGCAGTATGGATGCTGAATTCCACCAGCATTTCATCAAAATTTTTGCCAACGGTATCGAGCAGAAACATCAGTGGCGACAGTTTAAATATTTCCTGTTCCACCACGCTTATCAATGAAGCGAGTACTGTGTTAATGGTATTGAAGTCTTTTTGAATGCCGGCAATAGGATAGCCATACATCGTTTCTGCAGTCGCAATGCCAAGATCGAGGTTGATGTGTGCATTGATACCCAGCAGCAGGTGCTGCATGATGATGCCTTTGTGTTGTGCGGCCTCAAAAGCAATGCGCCAGGAGGCTGTTGGTTGCTGTCCTGCACACCATTGCTTCCATGCATCTATGTAGCGATTGGCAAACAATACATCGAGCCGCTCCATACGTGTGCCATCTTCAAACTCATCATTCGCAATGCCATCCTTTATGCGGCAGGTAACGCGATGATACAATGCAGCAAAATACCCTGCCCTGTTATTGGTATCTATACATTGCTGAATGATACCTTCCAGTTCGGCAATTACTTCATCTATGGTTTGTGATGGCATAAGGCAGATTATTGATACAAATTAATACATTTGGCTAAAACCACAGACCTATGAGATATGTAGCACGGGGAAAACGCATGGAGTATTTCGAGCTTTTTGATGAGCAGGATAATGTATTAGGAAGGCTGGACTTTGATGGTTTTTTCAGGAAAAAAGTAAGCATCAATATAGCCGATGCGCACTATGAAATACACCCTGTAAACTTTTGGCAGAACAAAATAGAAGTGAGCCGTGAAGATGTAGTATGTGCCGAATTAAAATTTAATTGGGCAGGCAATATCATTATAGAAATGACAGATGGCGGGCAATACTTGCTGCGCCCCAACTTCTGGCATACCAAATACACACTTTATACGCGCGAAGAGTTTGGCATCATCACCCTACAGTCGGACTTCAGCTGGTCGAACATGAGTTTTGAATATGATATAGAAACCGACGACAACTATACAGAAGGCAGAGATGTACTGCTGCTTTTGATGCTGGTGTACAGCTACCTGCGCATACGCAGGAGTGGCTATGTAGCTACTACCTAATGTTTTCCATAACAACTGCTGGCATGAATTTATATGGGTGTAAATCATGCAGATAAGAACATTAGCCCTTGTTGCTGCTTTATCGATGACAGCTATGAGCTGTACTGAGAACAGCGCGCAGCAACAAACGGAACAAGAACCAAAGTTTGAGAAGATAGCCATCCGGTATCATATACAACCGGTGAAAGGAGTAGCACCGGACAGCATAAAGCAATTATTTACAGATGCGCAACTGTCGGTAATCATGGCCGTGAACCGCGTGGATAAGAACCATATGCTAAGGGTGGATAGCCTGGTGGTGCCTGATAAGTTTGAGAGCAACCTGAACCACTACTCCCCTTTCCCTTACTATGTGGCAGCGCTTAGCGATATTCATAAGATCGTATTCTTTTCTTATCCGGTACAGGCATTCGGTGCGTATGAAAACGGCAAGCTGGTACGCTGGGGGCCTACCAATATGGGCCGCGAAAGAGACCAGACACCTACCGGGCTTTTCTTTACCAACTGGAAGGCAGAGGAAACCGTGAGCACAGTGGATGATGAGTGGATACTAAAATGGAATTTCAATATAGCTAATAAAGAAGGTGTGGGCTGGCACCTGTATGATATGCCGGGCTACCCGGCATCACACTCTTGCCTGCGCCTGCTGATAGATGATGCGAAATACCTGTATGGCTGGGCCGATGAATGGAAGCTGGAAGGTAATGATCATATTAAAGCATATGGCACACCTGTTATCGTATTCGGCAGCTACCCGTTTGGCGGGCCGAAGCCCTGGTATGCACTGGCTAATAACCCCGATGCATTAGACATCAGCAAGGAAACAATAGCGCAACTGGTAAGCCCGCACAAGCAGGAAATACTAAAAAAACAGAAACAACGTGATGCCCTTACTGCTAATAAACAATAATAATTCGCTTAACCCTTCATAAACTAAAGGCAGGATATCTCCTGCCTTTAGCATTGTATGTAAATCGTTAGCTTTAATGCAGAAAGCAAATGTATGAAGGACGTATTTACAGAAAATGAAACATTTACAGGTACCGACTACAGGGCAGAACCATTGCCTAAGGGCGAATATGAGGGCTGTAGCTTTACCGATTGCCAATTTTCCGGTGCAGACCTATCGGGCTACCTGTTTCGCGATTGCAGCTTTGAGAATTGCGACCTGAGTAACTGCAAGCTGGTGAAAACTACATTGAGCAATATACAGTTCAACGGGTGTAAACTATTAGGATTGCAATTCAGCAACTGTAATGATTTCCTTTTATCCTTTCGTTTTACAAATTGCCAATTGAATTTTTCATCCTTCTACCAGCTAAAAATACATGGCACCCATTTTATCAACTGCAACCTGGAAGAAGTAGATTTTGTATCAGCAGAATTGAAAGATGCCAGCTTTGAAGGGTGCAACCTGAATGGTGCCGTATTTGAAAATACCCTGCTTGAAAATGCCGACCTGAGAACGGCCGCGAACTATATGATAGACCCGGAAATAAACCGCATACGCAATGCTAAGTTTTCGATGTATGGCTTACCGGGGCTGCTATTCAAATATCACATCGAAATAGAGAATTAATCTACCAGTTCGGTGTAAATCACTTTATCACCTACACGAATCTCCGTAACATGACGCAGCTTGTCATTAAAATCGAGCAAGCTAAAACCATGCCTGTAGTAATAGATATCTACGGGTTTACCTTTAAGCGCTGTTATATCGGCTAAGGCGATATACTCTAAGCCCCGATTGATATAATAACTATTGCCGCTATCGACTGATGTGTAGAGAGATATATCATGAGTTGATTCGCCGCCAAAGGCATGATGGAGTATACCGGTGACTTTAGTGGAGCGTTCGCGCTTGCTTTTGCCGGGAATCATGGAAGTAACAAAGCTGGTAAGCAGCAAGGCTATAGCCAATACAAATACCACTCCTGCAATTAGTGCAATGCTTTTAAAAATCTTCATACATTTTAAAACGCAGAGGAAATTGGATTATTGTTATATGAAAACGTTGAATTAATATTCCCGTAACTGCGGCTTAATATTGAGCCGGCACCTTTGTGTGGCATACAGAGAATCATATCACTCATTCCGTAGCCCATTTGCCTTAAAACATTTCCAAACCATCCATACAAGGCTTGTATATGCAAGCCTTGTTTTTATCTCCACATTCTGCGCTCGCCCAGTATGCGTACCGGCCTGTAGCGCTTGGTCTTTTTAAGCCCAAAGCCCTCTATCGCATGCTTCTGAATATGCGCTATAGCCTCTTCAACCGAATCGGTAAACAGGAACAGCTCGGGGTCCTTATCTGCAATCGTTTTATTCTTTACCATATTCTGCACATGCACATACAGGTCGCGGTGATATTCTTTCCCCATCAGTACAATGGGAAACTTCTGAAACTTGCCTGTTTGTATCAGGGTGATCGCTTCAAAAAACTCATCGAGTGTGCCATAGCCGCCGGGCATTACGATGAAGGCGTAGGAATATTTGCTGAGCAGTGTTTTGCGCACAAAGAAGTATTCGAAATCGACCCAATGATCGAGGTATGGGTTTGGCTTTTGCTCTTTAGGCAGCACAATATTGCAGCCCAATGAAAAACCACCGGCTTCCTGCGCGCCACGGTTGGCCGCTTCCATAATACCGGGGCCGCCACCGGTCATTACAGCAAAACCGATTTTAGAAACCTCGGCCCCTACCTCGCGTGCCAATTGATAATAAGGGTGCGACTCGTCGAAACGGGCGGAACCGAACACGGTGACACACGGCCCCACAAAATGCAGCTTCCTGAAACCATGGATAAACTGCTTCATTACCTTGAAAAGGAACATCAACTCTTTCCACCGCGAACTGGGACCATCTAAAAAAACCGCTTCCTGTTTTGAGCCTACCGGGGTAAAATTCTTGCCATTTAATTCTTTGTCCATAAAAAAATCCCTGATATCTAAGATACAAGGGATTTTGTCATTGTACTAAACTAAAACTTTCTAATATGCTATGATTACCATTGCACTGTCAGGTAATCGGCATAGCCGGTAGTGCCTGCCAGTGTTATAAATCCTGTCTTCGAGCCGTATAAATTCTGTGCGGGTATTTCAAAAAGTTTGGTGCCGTTTACATATCCCAGCCAATAATTACCCACCTGTTCAAATTCTATATTATTCCAGCCGGTGAGGATGGCAGCATTATACTGCCAGTCGATAATCGTCTTTACAGGCGTGCTGGCGTTGCCTTCCCTATACACCGCAAAGTATCCCTGGTCGTCTATAAAGAAAGAGTAACCGTAATCGCTGTTGGATACTCCAAAGGCGATACCCATAGCATTGTTGGAGCTAATGCGTGACTGTATTAAAAAGTCGCGGTTCACATTCACACCCGTATTGATGGCTACCGTATTGGTGCCTTCACCGGGAGGGTTGTATTCATACTTCAGCCGGCCACCACCTACACTTACATACGCGTCATTCGATGCATCACTGAAAGACCAGTTGTGCGCATCGTAGTCGAAATTATCATCAAATATATTCTGATACCCTATGGGTTGCTGGGTATTAGGGTTGGTTTCGTAATATTCATTTTTTATACAGGAAGTAAGTAACAGGCTACCTGCCAATACCAGTGCTAATGTCTTAAGTTGTTTCATCGTCGTCATCTTGTTAAACAGGTAAGGGCAACAAGTATGCCATAGCTAAATGACGTAAACATGTATTAACAAGGTTATAACAATATTGATAACGGGTAGTGGCACAGTATTTTAAAGTATAGGGAAAACTAACTGCTATGGACAAGCTGGAATTAAAAGGAAAATGGAACGAACTGAAAGGAAAGGTAAAACAAGCACATGCCGACCTGACGGACGATGACTTGCGATATGAAGAAGGTAAAGATGACGAACTGCTGGGCCGCCTGCAACAGAAGCTTGGAAAAACACGTGATGAAGTGGTAACATGGCTTAAATCTTTAGGATAGCCTCTATAAGGGGTCACCGGAAACAGCCTACCCGTTTTGGATAGGCTGTTTTTTATTCTTTTGCACCTGCGCCTTTGAACTGGTGGTGTGTTTCTTTGAATAGCACATTAAAAGTAGTGAGCGACCCATATACGCCACTGACGTACTGCTGCAAGTCTACCTTTTCTTCAGGTGTCAGCACCTTATGCGCATTTATCTTTTGTTCTATCAGGCGCATGCGGTCGCGTACCATTACTATTTTGTGAAAGAAGGTTTCAAGCGGCACTTCTTTGCTTTGGGTATCATCGCCGGGCTTCAGTATGAGCGTACCATTATTCCAGCGGTTGCCCATAGGCACTATCTGCATTTCGTGCAGGCGGCGTTCCAGGATATTATCCAGTGCCTGTTCAATATCAGATAACGTAATGCCGGACGCCTGCCCTTCGGCAGTGGCTTCTGTAGCCTGTATTATTTTCAAGTCGTAATCTTTATTGATGCTTTTGGCTGCATTCTGCGATTTGAACCAGATAGTATATGTTTCGCTTGATACATCTACCACTACGCCTTTGCCAAAGTGCGGATGTTCTACACGTGAGCCTATTCCTAAGGTTGTTGTTTCCATAACCCTAAGATAAGGAATGTAGCTATTTCGTATCGTCTGTACGCGTATGATCTTCAAGAAACTGCGTCATCTGCCGGATGCATTCATCCAATTCGGCAGTAGATTCGTGCAGGTAAGAGAGTATTTTCTGCAGGTCTTTTATATTTTTCTCCTCATCTACCAATTGCACCAGGCCCAGTATGGTGGCTACCGGTTTCCTCAGTTTGTGCGACAGGTCGGAAACGAGGTATTCCATCATTTTTATATAATTCTCCTTCTGCTGCTGCAATTCGTGCTGTGCGGTTACATCTTTGGCAAATACGGCGATACCGAATATCTTTTTGCTTTCATCCAGCAGGGGGAAGACATGCAATTGTGTATGCCCGCGAAACATACTCTCTGTGCCAAAATCGCTTTCAAAAATGACCCTTTCTCCTTTTATAACCCTTTGAAAAACACTCATTCCTAACCCTACATCTTCATTAACACGCACATAGCGGGTCATAGGCGTCCCTATTTTTATATCGACACCATACCTTGTCTTCATAGAGCGTTTGTGTGCGGGATTGAAAAGGATATAGCGCATCTCCAGGTCGAGCGCAAAAATCATATCGTTGTTATTCTCGATGATAGCCTTCAGGATAGCCTGGTTGGCATATACACGAGAGGACAATTCCATAATAGGCGTAATGTTCCTGTTTACTATCAGCACCTTATCATCGCCCAGGTATGAAAACTGCGCTTCGTTGTGCCGGGTTTTGAGCGGCGTTTTTACCTCGTACTGGTAAACGTGGGTATTCTTTGTTTCAAGGGTGGTCTTAATATTCTCCAGGAAGGACTTGACCAGTTCAGGGTCATCCGGATACAGGTCCTTTATGGATTTGACATAGCGGGGTGCGCATATTTCGTTATTAAAATCGGCTACCGCACCTAAGAAAAAACCCTTGCCATCTACGAGGCATATATCACCTGATAAGGCATCGACCAACGCCCGGGTATAGGCCTCTTCGGTCATTTTAAGATAAGAATAATCGTGTGCCGGCTTGTCCATTATTCAAGTGTTTTAAAATATGGTTTCGCCCGCTTTCCCCTTTGTCTTATAAAATTACGATAATAACCAACATAAAAGCACCGGTGAAAACACCAGTGCTTTTATATCAAAGAGACGTGCTTTACTTTGCCATCAATAGATAAAACATGTAATCTGTCATCGGCGCATCGTGTATGTCCAAATGGTGCGCGATCGTAACAACCTGCCCGCGATGGTAAGTACCATGTGTGACGGCATGCTGTATCATCTGGTAGCGCGGCGCTTTAAAATCGCCCACATAAGGTATGCGGAAAGGCACTACTTCGTTCAATTCTGCTTCGGTAAGGGCATTAACATATTCTAAAAACGCCTGTGAATGACCAATGATATCGTTATACAAATCTTCCATACTACCGGTATGTTCGCGACCATATAAACTATCATCGGCATTGTGTTGCAGCACACCCTGCCACCAGTCCTGAGTATTCATGATATGCGTAATGGTTTGCCTGATGCCTTTAAAACTGGAAAGCACGGCAGTGTCCATCATATCCTGCGGATGTGCGCGCAGCCAGTTAACCATTTGATTGACAGCCCAGAGGTTATAGGCCGCATAATCTTTAGCTAAGCTATGAAGTGTTTCGTGTGCTGTGTTTGAAAGTACGTTTTGCATATGTATGTGGTTTTATGATACAAAGAAACATGCAGGTAGTGACAGCCCTGTGTCAGCAGGAATGATAAACTTTTTATTTTTTTTCTTGTTGTATGGCGGCAGGCTTTTTTATAGCATAAACCAAGAGACGATAACATGCTCACTTTTAACCAGAACGGCATTTATTGCGCACAGGCCGATGTGTATATAGACCCGTGGAAACCCGTGGATAATGCCATCATTACCCATGCGCACAGCGACCATGCCCGATGGGGTATGAAGAAGTACCTGGCACATATACATGCAGCACCTGTAATGCGTTACCGCCTGGGGCAGGATATTGAGGTGCAGACAGCAGACTATAATGAACCTGTTACCATCAATGGCGTGAAGATAAGCCTGCACCCTGCCGGCCATATATGGGGCAGCGCACAGGTACGGCTGGAATACAAGGGAGAGATATGGGTAGTAAGCGGTGACTATAAATTGGGAGAAGATGGCATTTCTGTGCCATTTGAACCGATGCGATGTCATCATTTTATAACCGAAAGCACCTTTGGGCTACCGGTGTATAACTTTCCTGACCCTGCAACCGTGCACCATGATATTAATGACTGGTGGCGTAAAAACAGGGAAGAAGGCAAGAACTCTGTGATACTGGGATATGCACTAGGTAAAGCACAACGTACACATAAACACCTGGACCCCAGTATCGGCAACATATATACACATGGCGCAGTAGATAACATAAACAAACTGTATGAGGCAGCAATTGAGCCGCTGCCAGTTGCAAGGCGTATTGACAGCAGCATCAACCCGAAAGATATAAAGGGCGATATCATCATTGCCCCTCCATCGGCAGAAAACACGCCGTGGCTGCGCAAACTGCAGCCTTATAAGCTGGGCATTTGCAGCGGCTGGATGCAGCTACGCGGCACGCGCCGCAGGCGTGGTGCAGACAGGGGCTTTGTTTTGTCGGACCACGCAGACTGGGGGCAACTGAACACGGCGATAAAGGAAACAGGAGCAGAGCATATTTATGTAACGCACGGTTATAAATCGGTTTATGCAAAATGGCTGCAGGATGCCTATGGGCTGAATGCTACGGAGGTAGAAACACTATATACAGGCGAGCAACTGGACGAACCGGAAACAACAGGAGGGGAAGATGCGGGCATTTAGTGAACTGTTTACACACATAGATCAAACGACATCTACCAACGAGAAGATAGATGCATTGGCCGACTATTTTGAGCATGCAGACCCTAGAGACGCGATATGGTGCGTTGCACTATTAACAGGTAAAACACCCAGGCGCACCATAAAATCGGGTGAGCTAAGAGACTGGTGTGCTGAAACAAGCGGCACACCGGTATGGCTGTTGGAAGAATCGTATCATGTAGTAGGCGATCTGGCCGAAACTATCAGCCTGCTGCTAAAAGGCAGTGATGGCGAGACATCGCATACACTACATGAAGTTATCAATAGCCTGATAGCCCTTGAAAATAAAACAGATGACCAGCGTAAAGCCTACATCACTGGAATGTGGCGGCAACTAAGCCAACAGGAGTTATTTGTTTTCAACAAGCTGATAACCGGTGGCTTCCGTATGGGTGTATCGGACAAGATAACCATAAAGGCACTGGCGAAACGATATAGCATAGACGAGAACATAGTAGCGCACAGGCTGACAGGCAACTGGCAGGCCAATGAAACCTTGCTGGATACCCTGATGAGCGCAACACATGATGCGGCAGATATATCACGGCCCTACCCTTTTTACCTGGCCTATGCATTGGAAACTGCACCCGAGGAACTGGGCGATGTAAAAGACTGGCAAATAGAACGGAAGATGGATGGGATACGCGGCCAAATCATCGTACGCGATCACCAGCTCTTTGTATGGAGCCGCGGTGAAGACCTGCTGACAGAGAAATTCATTGAATTTGAACCATTGGCAAAGCTGCTGCCAAGTGGCACCGTGATAGACGGAGAAAT
Source organism: Azovibrio restrictus (assembly GCA_029255605.1). GTDB lineage: Bacteria > Bacteroidota > Bacteroidia > Chitinophagales > Chitinophagaceae > Polluticoccus. The sequence continues at coordinate 14,411 of JANLJF010000049.1, read as the reverse complement.
CATCCCGGCAAAAGATGAAAATTTCCTGCCCTTCCATGTAATGCAAACGAGGATAGGACGAAAGAATGTGACCAAAAAATCGCTGACGGAAGCGCCGCTGGTAATGGTATGCTACGACCTGCTGGAGCATGACGGGGTGGACATCAGGCACCTATCGCTGATGCAACGCAGGGAATTGCTGGTGCAATTGATTGAAACGGTGAAAGAAAAAGAAGCCAACATTCCGCTATGGCTATCGCCCGTACTGATATGCCAAAACTGGGAAGAAGTAGCGGCGCAAAGGCTGAAGTCGCGCGAATATAATTGCGAAGGGCTGATGCTGAAACGTAAAGACAGCGAGTATAAAACAGGGCGGCGACGCGGCGACTGGTGGAAATGGAAAGTAGACCCGCTATCGATAGACGGCGTGCTGATATACGGACAACGCGGGCATGGGCGGCGTGCAGACCTATACACTGACTTCACCTTTGCGGTGTGGGATGGTGATGAACTGGTGCCATTTGCTAAAGCATATTCGGGGTTAACAGACAAAGAACTGCTGGAAGTGGACCGCTGGATAAAAAAGCATACCACAGATAAATTTGGCCCTGTAAGGAGCGTAACGCCCGAGTTGGTGTTTGAGATAGGGTTTGAGGGAATCAATGCTTCGTCGCGGCATAAATCGGGAGTAGCGCTGCGGTTTCCGCGCATACTAAGATGGCGGAAGGATAAGCCGGCGAAAGAAGCCAATACCAAGGCAGACCTGATAGATATATTACATGTTTACGGTGGATTGTAGGGCGTGCCAGCCAACTGTCTGGTGAATGTAAAATAATTGTTGCTTTTAGACATATGCAGATTATTGTGTTGGCATCGTTTTAATATTGTATGACGAAACGGAAGAGCCCGACGTAAATGAAAAGACTGTTGCTGATACTATTAAACGCTATCCTGCCTATGTTATCATGGGCGCAGATAAGCCTGAATGTGGGTGCCGGAAGCAGTGTTTCTTATGTGCAAAGCCGCCACATCCGTTCCTCATATCATCCCATTATCGTTCCCAATGCCATAGTGTATTTGGAAGCACCTATTGCCAAACGTTTTTCTATACAAAGCGGCATCGGCTATTCATTCAGAGGCTATAATACAACGGAAGGTGAAGATTATGGGGATACTAAATACAGCTACGATACCAGAACACGTTTGCAGTATTTATCGATACCACTGATGTTATCGTTTAAAGCCATGGAATGGGGGAAAAGCAAACTGTGGATAGATGGCGGGATGAACTATAGCATATTCGTGGGTGGTAAAACAGTGCATGACTATTCAAACTACAAAGGGGACGTATTGGTAGAGCGGACAACCATTACTTATAGAGTGAAAGGACGTATAGCTCCATCAAAGTATGGTCCGGCCATTGATGTGTACGATGTGGATGCGCTGGATGTGGCATGTAAGTTTCAACTCCGGTATATATGGAAAGACAGGTATACGGTAAGCGTTTATCATGAACACAGCCTGTATGATATGCGCGTAAAAACAGATGAAGCAGGCCCTTCTACCCTTAGCATGCGCAATACGGGCATTGGGGTTGCGTATAGGTTATTTTAAAGAATACCATACATGTTGCTTATATTAGGGTACGGATTTTTCCATGATACGACCTAAGACTAATACTATAAAAACAAACAGTGCTTCGAAGACACGAATTCCGATTATTATTTGTGTATTGATACTACTTCTGATTATAGGTAAATCGATCATAAGTAGTTGGACTTTTTCTTATTACGAACTTCGGGTGGCATCCATTATCTTAATGCCATTTCTTTATTTCAGCCTTATTCCATTGCTATTCTACATAAGATACAAAGAACCTAAAATGCTCATCAGCCTAGGTATCATTTGTTTTCTATTTGCATCCTGCAATTCATACATCAATATAAAGCCAATTGATTCTGCTTCGCCAGGTAGAGATGTATTGGTTTTACGAAAAGAAGGTGATTTGAAGCAGGTGGTGCAACAGAGCTTCAACTATAAAAGCAACAGGGTGTACTATGACACCCTGTTCGTAAAAGATTATTTTATTTTCAGAAAAATTATGCAATAGCACTTTGCTCTTCCCACACCCTGCGGCCCTCGCCTTTTATAAGGTGGCGCTCGCTGTGGTAAGAAGAGCGAACCAACGGGCCACTTTCTACATAGTCGAAGCCCATTTTATAGCCTTCTTCACGGTAAAATGCAAACTCATCGGGATGCACAAAGCGCATTACCGGTAAGTGCTTTTGTGTAGGCTGCAGGTATTGGCCCAGTGTCAGCACATCGCAACCATTTTCTACCAGGTCGCGCATAGATTGCAGCACTTCTTCTTTCTCCTCGCCAATGCCCAGCATAATGCCGCTCTTGGTGCGCATACCACCATCCTTCAGGCGGCGTATTACTTCAAGGCTGCGGTGGTATTTAGCTTGTATGCGCACTTTGCGCGTCATGCGTTCTACTGTTTCCAAGTTATGAGAAACTACCTCGGGCGCTACTTCTATGATGCGTTCCAGGTTTTCCCATTGGCCGCGAAAATCCGGTATCAGTGTTTCTAAAGTAGTATCAGGATTTAAAGCACGAACGGCCTTAATGGTATTGGCCCAGATGATAGAGCCCCCGTCTTTCAGTTCATCGCGGTCAACGGAAGTGATAACGGCATGCTTTACACTCATCAGGTGTATCGCCTCTGCTACACGTTGCGGCTCATCCCAATCCACCGGTTCGGGACGGCCCGTAGCTACGGCGCAGAAGCCGCAGGAGCGTGTGCATATATTGCCCAATATCATGAAAGTAGCAGTACCCTCGCCCCAACATTCACCCATGTTGGGACAGTTGCCACTCTCGCATATTGTATGAAGTTTGTGTGTATCAACAAGGTTGCGCACATGGCGGTAGCCCTCGCCGGTAGGCAATTTAACCCTAAGCCAATTCGGCTTTTTTACCCTTGTTTCCGTACTGTTTGCTACTGAACTAATTACCGGTAATTCCTGCATAATGCCTGCAAATTACAACCATCACCAACGTTTCCCAAATTGTATAGACGCATATACATTTACAAACATAGGTTTCGCTTCTTTATTAGCCATCAGTTCTACCTTGCTTGTATAGTATTCAAAACCTACACCTGTTTCTATGGCTACCTTACCATGCTTGGTGGCTGCAAAGTCAAAATGGAGGCCCGTTTTGGCGTGTATACCGGGTATTATCTTCACCTCGCCTATGCCTTTTGAAAAGCCGGCGCTACCTATGATTTGCGACTTGGTAAGGAATGGTTGTTTGGTTGAGTCTGTGTACTTAATGGTTTCCTGTACGATAGTGCCATTCTGGTCTTGCACTACATAAGCATCTATGTAGTAAGGCTTCTGAAAGCCAATAGACAAGCCGCCCACATATACCCAATGCAATGAAATATTGGTTGGTTCGGGTTTACCGGCCAGCATTTTGCGGCCACCGTAACCAATCTTCAACGCATAGAAGTTATTTATCTTACCATAAATAAAAGGTCGCGGTTTATCCTCCGTATAAGCGCCAATTGTATTTGTCCTTTTGATCTCCTGCGGATGTTTTTTCTCTGTAAACTCTACCTGCAGCAGGCGAACGTTATAAAACAGGTCGCTATAGCGCTCTTCGCTGCGTACCCACCCTTTATCTACAAATATGCTCCAGCCATCGGTATTCAGGCGCAAACCACCACTCAGCTCTGTGCGTAGCGGTTTGGGCTTTTTAATCTTAGGCTTCTGTACTGCTTTAAGTTGAGGCGTAGCGGGGTTAACGCTATTGGTTCCTGATTGGGCAACTGCATCTGAAGCTAACAGCGACAGTATACAGCATAGGCATATATGAAATATTCCTTTCATGAATAAAATAGTGAGATCATCGTAAATTTAACACAAAATCTGATACGTGACATCGAAAGTTATATATAAAGGCGAATTAAGGACAGAAGCTACCCATTTGCGCAGTGGAACCGTGATAGAAACGGATGCACCGCTGGATAATAACGGCAAAGGCGAACGCTTTTCGCCTAGCGACCTGGTAGCTACAGCACTGGCCAGCTGCATGTTGACTATCATGGGGATAGCAGCACGCACACACAACATTAACATTACCGGCACGGAGTGCGAGGTGGAAAAGATAATGGTGGCCGACCCGAGGCGCATAGGCGAGGTGAAGATAAACATGCACTTCCCCCAGACGGAAAGCTATACCGATAAGGAAAAGAAGATACTGGAATATGCGGCTATGACCTGCCCGGTGATAGAAAGCCTGCACCCGGATATTAAAAAGACGGTATCATTCCTATGGAATTGATTTGAGCAGCCTGAGGCCGATGGCACAGGAAAGGCATTTCTTACCGGTGCAGTAGCTGTTGTATAGCTGTATCATAGCCTGCGACTGGCCGGCATTAGTCGGTTTCCATCCGCACGACTCCCATATACTAATGATATTATTGCGCTCGGCGGGAATAGTATCGAGCCATTGCAAAGCCCGTTCCTGCTGGGTAGCTGTGCCCTGCAGGCTGGCGTAGAGAAACTGTACCGGGGCAATAGTATTGATAATAATGTTCTGGATAGAAGACTTGCCTAAATGCTTGGGGCTGCTTACATCCGATGATTCATCAAAACGATAATGGTCATCCCAATAGCTGCTGGCCGTAACATCCAGTAACGGTGTTATTTCCTTTACCGTATGCGTTTCCGTTATCTGCGAAAAGAGGTGGAATGACTTATGGATAAGCGCGGCAAACTGTGCGATACGTATCGTTGGAAAATTGGCCGGGCGCATTCGCAGGAATTTCCATAGATGGACAAGCATCGGTTGCAACTTATACTTCCCGCGCAGGTAATTGTATTCCTGTTTTAGCTGTTTGGGATAGTCATCTGTAAAATCAGCCTCGAGCATTCCTGCCTGTCCGAAAAGGATAGCTTCTACCTGCAAGAGGCTGCCGCCTTTGGTAAATACATTTAGCGGTATAGAGCGTGCCAGTTGCAGGAAGGCATCGGCATTTACCTTGAAGCCGAAATTGGCAGCCATACGCCAATACAGGACATTGCGCCAATCGCCTTTGGAATCATCGAGTAACGATTGCCAGCCACTTTGCTTCTCTTCCCATCTTTCTGCCAGTAACCTGCTAAGCCAGCTCTCTTTCGTAATGTCTGTTACCGAACCCAATTGCGAAGCGCAGGGTATGGCATAAGATGCCTGCATCAGGCTATCGTATTTGGTCAATACATGTGTGGGAATGGCTTTCGCTAATTCAAGAACAGGGATATTGGGCAGGCCTATTTTATCATCATCGTTATACACCACATGCAGTATCACATTGCCATAAGCATCATCGTGCTGGTGGCCGTGGCGATGCCAGTCGCTGCCATTTACGTGCAGTTCTACATGACCTGCCAATAGCGTATCGCCTACCCTCACCTTTGCTTGAAGAAAATCGGGGCCTGCATGTGTATTACGCATACCGGGATGCACCACCGTTACCGGCTGGCCATCGGCTGTTAGCAGCCCGGCAGGCTGATACAGGCTGTATTGCCAGATAAACTGCAATAGATTTTCATTCATGGGGAGCAAGGCTTTTATCTGTAAACAATTACAAATAAGCGGCCATTTGCTGCTGGTATTCTTTGGCTGCTTCGCCTGCTTTTTCGGCAAAGTCCATATCACTACCTGCATATATTACCCCGCGCGATACATTGATGAGGATGCCACCATCTTTATTCATAGCATTGCTGCACACGGTGGGCACATCGCCACCCTGCGCACCTACGCCGGGTATCAGGAAGAAATGGTCGGGTAGCATTTTGCGTACATGCTGCAATTGCTCTTTGCGGGTAGCACCTATTACAAACATCAGGTTTTCGGGCGTGCCCCATGTGGCTACTGTCTTCAGTACTTTTTCATATAGCAACTCATCTCCACTGGGTTGTAGTTGGAAGTCGGCACTGCCTGCATTAGAAGTAAGACCTAATACAATAGCCCAGCTACCTTCAAACTGAAGAAACGGCGCTACGCTGTCTTTACCCATATAGGGCGCTACCGTTACGCTATCGAAAGGATAAGTGTGGAAGAAAGTGCGCGCATACTGCTCTGCCGTATTGCCTATATCTCCGCGCTTGGCATCTGCAATGGTAAAGATATCTTTAGGAATATAATCGAGCGTTTTGGCCATACTCAACCAGCCCTTGATACCCTGCGCCTCGTAGAAAGCGGTATTTATTTTATACGCAACTGTATAGTCTTTAGTAGCATCGATAATCGCTTTGTTGAATTCGAATACCGGGTCTTCTTCAGAAAAAAGATGTTTGGGTATTTTTTCTGTATCCGTATCCAACCCTACACATAAAAGAGATTTCTTCTTCTTTATTTCACTAACAAGTTGCGCGCGATCCATATATATCAAATTATTGGGCGGTAAAATTACATTATTTGTATTTGCCTATCTTATCATCAATAGCCAGGTCTTTAGCAAAAGAACGGTGCAGCTTCATATTGATAAGCATCGCATCGGCACCGGCAGCATTACAAGCATCCTGTATATCTGTTATCAATTGCATTACCTGCTCATAGGGCCCTTCTATTACGGTTTCAAAAGGGCATACTACATAGTGCAAACCCGATGCCTTAATGCGCTCTATGGCAGCATCTACTATAGCATAGGCTTCGGGCTGCGGCAGATGCAATGGTAGCACTTGTATGGCAAGATTGACTTGATGGCTCATATATGTAACTGTATTTGGGGTGCAAAGTAAAAGCTAAAAATGCTTAAGTGCCTATAGATAATTAGTTTTTGTGCCTAAATGAATACCTGTACTTTTGCAATTCGGAAAACAACATTCATATGAAAAAACTTTCACTTCTTCTGTTCGCTGCGGCGCTGAGCACAAGCGTATTTGCACAAGACCTGAAATTGCCTGCATTGAGCCCCAATGCTAAGATTTCTCAAGACTTCTCTACTTCGAGCATTGAGATAACCTATAGCCGCCCATCTATGCGTGGCCGTAAAATATTTGGTGAGCTGGTGGCTTATGGTAATGTATGGCGCACAGGTGCCAACTCTGCTACCAAATTAAAATTTGGTGAAGATGTAACAGTAGGCGGACAACCTGTAAAAGCGGGTGAGTATGCAATATACACGATACCCGGTGCTACAGAATGGGAGATCATCCTGAACAAAGGCCTGGGCAACTGGGGTACTGCAGGTTATGACAAAGCAGACGATGTAGCACGTTTTAAAGTAGCACCTAAAGCACTGGATAAAAACGTGAACACTTTCACAATGAATATCGGCAACATCACTTTCAACAGTTGCAACCTGGAAATGATGTGGGAGAAAACTAAAGTGATCATCCCTGTAAAAGCTAATAACGAAGAACGCCTGAGCGCTTCTATCGATAAAGCTATCAACAACCCGAACATTCCTTACTTCCAGGCGGCTAACTACTATTACGAAACAGACCAGCACCTGGATAAAGCTATGACTTATGTTGACAAAGCGCTGGAATCAAACCCTAAAGCTTTCTGGATGTGGAGCCTGAAAGCACGCATAGCACAAAAACAAAACAACAAAGCGGTAGCTATTGAAGCTGCTCAAAAATCGATGGATGCTGCAAAAGGTTCAGCCTTCGAAGCAGAGTATGTAAACAATATGACCCGCATCATCAATTCTTATAACAAAAAATCATAAGTTTTTAAGTGCTATAAACAGATGTAATACGCTGTTAGTAGTTCTTTACTTAATTTCAGCCCACGGTGTCCACACCGTGGGCTATTTTATTTTCCTTACTTTATGAAAAAACTATTACTGTCGCTGGCCTTAGCGGGCTGCGTTTATAACATATCTGCACAACAGGTGCGCCCTGCTACATCTACACAGATATACCACGAAATATCGCAACTGAAGAACCTGGCCAATGTGCTGTACCTGGCGGCCCACCCCGATGATGAGAATACCCGCCTGCTGGCATGGCTGGTGAATGACCAGCATATCAACACCGCCTACCTATCGCTGACGCGTGGTGATGGCGGACAAAACATACTGGGCACCGAACAAGGTGCAGCACTGGGGCTGATACGTACCCATGAATTGCTGGAAGCACGTAAGCTGGACGGTGCAGGCCAGTACTTCAGCCGTGCTATAGACTTTGGTTTTTCCAAAAACTATGAAGAAACCTTTAAACACTGGGATAAAGACAGGCTAACGGGCGATGTGGTATGGATATACCGCAAGTTTCGCCCCGATGTAGTGATATGCCGCTTTCCACCGAATGCCAATGCGGGGCACGGGCAGCATGCCGCATCGGCCATACTGGCTGACGAAGCTTACAAAGTGAGCGGCGATAAATCGAAATACCCTGAGCAACTGCAATACTATAAGGCATGGCAACCCAAGCGAGTGCTGTTCAACTCTTTCCGCTTTGGCGACAGGAATACCACATCGGAAGACCAATTTAAACTGGCGGTAGGACAATATAGTGCAGGGATAGGTATGGGATATGGTGAGCTGGCGGGCATCAGCCGCAGTATACACCGAAGCCAGGGTGCCGGTACACCCAGCACGCCGGGCATACAAACAGAATATTTCAAACTGGTGGCAGGCGATAGTTTATCTGCATCTTTATTCGATGGTATAGATATAACATGGGGACGTGTGGACAGGCCGGAGATAGGTGATAAAATAGAGCAGATACTGAAACGCTACCAATTCAACAACCCCGAGAAAAGCCTGCCTGCTTTGCTGGAACTGCGTAAGGAAATAGAAACTGTAAAGAATAAATACTGGCGCACCCAAAAGCTGCAAGAGCTGGACCAGGTAATACTACACTGCAGTGGGCTGATGCTGGAAGCTTATACAGCGCAGGCGGAAGCTACGCGCGGCAGTAAATTACCATTTACATTGCGTGTCATCTCGCGTTCAGGTATACCGGTGGAAATATCGAATATACAATGGCCGGATGCAGACAGCAGCACCAGCATCGTGCTGAAACGTGATACGCTGTTATCATTGAGCCATACAGTGAAAATACCGGACTCAGCCGAATATACAGAGCCATACTGGATGAAGTACCCGAATACGAATGCCGGCCAGTTCAACATACCGAACGATACCGTGCTGGGGTACCCACAAACACCGAATACACTAAACGCAAATGTAGCCGTGACCATAGCTGATTTAGCCTTTACTATACCAGTGCCGCTTTCTTTTAAAAAGCTGGACCCTACGCATGGCGATGTGATACAACAATTGCGCATTGTGCCGGATGCGAGTATTGATTTTACAACGGGACTGATCATTGTGCAGCCTGATGGAAGTGTAGAAACGGAAGTTCGCATACATCCGTTTAAAGATATGGATAGTGTAAGCCTGATGGTTTACAGCGAGCGTATGACCTATTTCATAAAAAAACTGAACCTGAAAAAAGGCATAGACACTGTAGTAAAAGCTACTTTCAATAGCGACTACCTGAAACGTACCAATACCGATAGCGGCGACTTTTACCTGTATGCAGGACTGGCCGGTAAAAACCTGTATAACAACCGCACACAACATGTAATTCAATATGAACACTTGCCTACCCTGCAATATTTTACTACCGCCGATACCAAGGTGCTGAAGCGCAACTGGAAGAACACGGCTAAACGTATAGGTTATATAGAAGGTGCAGGCGATCATGTAGCCAGTATACTACGCCTTGCAGGATTGCAGGTAGACGTGTTGAAAGCGGAAGACATCACTACAGAGAAGCTGAAGAAATATGATGCCGTACTGACAGGCATACGTGCCATCAATACAGAAAAGCGGATGAATTACTGGATGCATGTATTACTACAATATGTGCAGAACGGCGGTACGCTGGTGATGCAGTATAATACGCTGCAGGATATGGCTACCGCGAACATCGGCCCATATCCTATCACGCTATCGAGCCAACGTGTAACGGAAGAAGATGCTGCCATCACCTTTTTGCAACCCGGCCATAAAATACTGAACAGCCCCAACAAAATAACCCAGGAAGACCTGAAAGACTGGGTACAGGAACGTGGCCTGTACTTCCCATCAAAATGGGACAGCAAATACACCCCGTTATTCAGAATGAATGACACAGGTGAGCAACCGTTGGAAGGTGGAACATTGTATGCCCAATATGGCAAGGGTCATTATGTATATACACCGCTGGCATTTTTCAGGCAGCTGCCAGCCGGCAATAAAGGGGCGATACGATTACTGATAAACATGCTGAACGTAGGAAAGCCATAATGGATAACAGCAAGAAACATAACTGGAATACGTGGTATGCAGTAGTGCTAATAGTGCTGTTGCTGCAGATAGTATTGTATTACCTGTTTACCCAATACTGGAAATGAGTACGCTAGACTGGATCATATTATTTGCAACACTTGCGGGCATCATAGCCTATGGCGTGTATAAAGGGCGTGGCCAACATGGGTCTGACACGTACCTGCTGGCAGGTAAGAATATGCCATGGTATGTAGTGTTGCTGGGTATAATGGCTACACAGGCCAGTGCTATTACCTTTCTATCTGCACCGGGGCAGGCCTATACAGATGGTATGCGCTTTGTGCAATACTATTTTGGCCTACCTATAGCCATGGTGGTTATCAGCATCACCTTCATCCCTATATTTCAAAGGCTGAATGTTTATACCGCATACGAATACCTGGAAACAAGATTTGACAGGAAAACGAGACTGCTTACTTCTGTACTGTTCTTGCTATCACGAGGTTTATCTACCGGTATCAGTATATATGCGCCGTCTATCATCCTGTCATCCATTATGGGTTGGAATATTTATTTCACCAACATTATAACCGGCGGGCTGCTTATCATCTATACCTATACGGGCGGCGCAAAGGCTGTAGCACATACACAAAAACTGCAGTTCCTGATAATATTGGGGGCCATGCTGATAGCCGGCTATCTTGTAGTAGATGAACTACCCAATGGCATAGGCTTGGGCGATGCATTATATGTGGCAGGAAAATCGGGTAAGCTGAATGTTATAACCACCGAATTTAACTGGAAAGACCGATATAATATATGGAGCGGCGTGATAGGTGGTTTCTTCCTGGCACTCTCTTATTTTGGCACCGACCAAAGCCAGGTAGGCAGGTACATTACCGCGAAAGACACTACCGAAAGCAGGCTGGGCCTGTTAATGAACGGACTGGTAAAAGTGCCGATGCAGTTTGCCATCCTGCTATTAGGTGCGTTGCTATTTGCGTTTTATTGCTATCAGCCTGCGCCGGTTTATTTTAATGATGCGGCCTATGAAAAGTATAAAAATGCACGCCCGCAGGAAGTAGCTGAGATACAAACGCAGTATGATTCGTTGCATGCCATCCATATGCAGTCGGCCAATAACATTGCCGGTTATAGAGGTTCATCGCAAACTGTGCCCGATGCCCTGGTACAAACATTTAAAGCCAACCAGAAACAACTGGATGCACTGCACGATACAGTAAAGAAACGTATAGTGACCTACGGCTACAGCAGCGATAATAACGACACCAACTATATCTTTCTATATTTTGTAAAACACAACCTGCCAAAAGGTTTGGTAGGCCTTTTGTTTGCCGTGATATTCCTGGCATCATGGGGTTCTATATCTGCTGCATTGAATTCTCTGGCGTCTTCTTCGCTGATGGATATACAGCTACTGAACAGCAAAAAAGAAATAGATGAAAAGCAGGAGTTGAGGCTTTGCAGGCTGCATACGCTTGGCTGGGGCATCTTTTGTATTGCAGTAGCTATGTTTGCTACACGTATGGGCTCTTTGATAGAAGCGGTGAATATATTGGGCTCTTTATTTTACGGAACCATATTGGGTATTTTCCTTGTGGCTTTTTATATAAAACGTGTAAATGGTACGGGGGTATTCTTTGCGGCTATCATTACAGAGGCTATTGTGGTGCTTATCTACAATATGGATGTTATCTCCTTCCTGTGGCTGAATGTGATAGGGGCATTGCTGGTTGTATTCATCAGCCTTTTAACCCTGATAAAACGAACTGCGAATTAGTATTAATTTTGCGCCTATGAATACCGGATTTACATACGAACAAGCATCTGAAATTTGTGAAGATTTTGAAGACCTCGTTGATACCGACCTTCGTATATCATCTAACGACGAGCTGATAGATTGTGTAATAGAGCATGTAGTGATCGTACCCTATGCAGAAGAGGACAAATATACTTTCATGCAATCGTATAAAGAAAGCGGAAATCCGGCCGATGCGCTGCAGCAATATAAAGGTGATACTTATGATGTGCTGATCATTGCACACAACTTAAAGAACAATGCTGATATAATCACTCAAACTATAGGCGACTATATCAGCAGTAATGGTGTTCGTTATAATTTTCCCGAGGCTTAGCTTACCTGTAACACCTTAGTTGGCTCCAGGTTGGCGTTGCGGATAGATACGTTGCGGGCAACATTCTGGGCCAGTTCCTTGAATATTTCCTGTGTGATAGATTCATCATCAAGAATGGCCGGAATACCTTTATCGCCACCTTCGCGTATACTTTGCACCAATGGTATTTCGCCCAGGAATGGCAATTCAAATTGCTCCGCCATTTGTTTCGCACCTCCTTTGCCAAAGAGATAATATTTATTCTCCGGTAATTCAGCAGGTGTGAAGTAGGCCATATTTTCAACAATACCCAGTATAGGTATTTTAATGTTTTCCTGCTTGAACATCATAATAGCCTTTCTGGCATCGGCTGCTGCTACTGCCTGTGGCGTAGATACGATAACCGCGCCTGTTACCGGCACAGCCTGTACCAGTGTAAGGTGCACATCACCCGTACCCGGTGGCAGGTCTATCACCAGGTAATCCAGCTCTTGCCAGTGTACGTCTGTAATAAATTGCTTTAAAGCAGAGCTGGCCATCGGGCCGCGCCATATCACAGCTTGTTTTTCATCTATCAGCAAGCCTATAGACATAGCCTTTATACCAAAGCGCTCCATAGGTACTATTTTACCCTTGCCATCTACCTGTGTCATCATCGGGCGCTCATCGCGCATGCCCAGCATAATAGGTATAGACGGGCCATATATATCCGCATCCAGTAACCCAACAGCTGCACCTTCCTGAGCAAGGCCCAGTGCAAGGTTTACGGCTACCGTAGACTTACCAACACCACCCTTACCCGATGCTACCATAATGATATTCTTAACACCCGGCAATACCGATTTGCTATCTGTACGATTGGTATTTACATTAGCCGTCAGGTTCACAGTTACCACAGCTTCTTTATCCACCAGTAGTTTTACCGCATTGATACATGCCTTTTCTATCATGTCTTTTAGTGGGCATGCAGGTGTGGTAAGCACAACTGTAAACGATATATTCTTACCCTCAACTACCACATCGTGCACCATATTCAGCGTAACAAGGTCCTTACCCAGATCTGGCTCCTGAACATTGCTCAATGCCTTTATTACCGCTTCTTTTGTTATCATACTAAACCTTTGTTAAAGTGACTGTAAAGTGCCGCAAAAATACGTTATACCTGCTTTCTTTGTGAAACTAAATACTGATAGAGTTATTAATAGTTTTATTGGTAATATTGATTGAAGCCTTGCACAAAGAGTATTGTGCAAAGAGCTTAACTTTGAGCAACATGCATAGTAAATTCCGTTCCCTCTGTATCGCAACCATGTGTTGTATAGCCCTTACAAAAACAGCATCGGCGCAAGACCCATATGAGAATATTGTGCAGATAAATGGTGTTACTATGACAGCTGATAGCCTGCGTGCTGTGCCTAATGTTACCGTACTTGTGAAAAACAAAAACCGTGGTGTAGAATCGAGCAATCTGGGTGTTTTTTCTATTGTTGCTTATAAAGGTGATACCCTGCAGTTTTCTCAGTTGGGTTTTAGGGGCAAAGAGTACGTGATACCCAAAGATATTAAAGGCCACTATTTTTCATTGATTCAATTAATGGTGCAGGATACCTTTTACTTGCCGGAAACTATTATCCGCCCATTACCGTCAAGAGAGCAGTTTGATTATGCTTTTAAGCATTGGCGGATACCCGATGATAAATATGAGATAGCACGTAAAAACACCAATGCTTTAATGTTACGTGCATTAGCCTATACTTTACCGAGAGACGGACGCGAGAATCAGTCGGCCTACCAAAATATCCAGTCTCAAAATGCTGTTTACTATGGTCAGCAAAAGCCGATGAATGTATTTAGCCCGCTTGCCTGGGCAGAATTTTTTGAGGCCTGGAAGCGTGGAGATTTCCGAAAGAATAAATTTTAGAAGTGATTGCAGACCTTTAAGGTCTATATTGATTTAAAGGCCGGATAATAACCGGCTTTAATTATGCGTAGTGGTTGCTGTTTATCAGTGCAAG
>JANLJF010000048.1 GCA_029255605.1 Azovibrio restrictus | reverse complement strand
TATGGTTATGGCTATATTCAATTTAATACTTTTATGACCCTAAGTGTATTAATACACTTATTGCCTATTGCCTTACTGTGGTTTCTTGCTACTAAAACGTCTGGTTTCGGGTTTTCTTTTCAATGGAATAGCTTTTCCAGTGAGGAGTATAAAGAGATGGTCAACTTTTCGGTATACCATATATTACTCCAAATTTCCCTCGCTTTCCTCGTAAATATCGACATGTTAATGCTAGGCGTACTCGATGAAGATGGTTTTAAAGTATCCGGCGTTTATAATGTGGCCATGTATATTATATCCATTTTCCAGATCCCGTACCGTTCCATGGTTTCTTCAGCATTACCAATGATTATGAAGGAATATGAAGCGAAAAACAAGCAACAAGTTAATACCCTCTATAGGAGAACGGCCCTTAATGCCATGATAGTGGTTGTTGCAATGGCTGTTATTATACTATCAAATATGCAAAATGCTGCTATGATATTAAAGCCGGAATACAGCGGCATATTACTCATAGTACCTATATTGATATTAGGGCGTACCATGGATATGGTAGCAGGGCCGAACACTGAAATGTTAAGCATCTCGAAATATTATCGTTTTACTTTTTATCTGACCATGCTGCTATTATTAGTTATAACATTTTTGAATTATGTATTAATTCCAAGATATGGCATTGTAGGTGCAGCATGGGCTAATACTATAGGCTTGATTGCATTTAATATTGCCAAAATGATATTTCTATGGAAAAAAATGCACCTGCAGCCTTTTTATAGAAACAGCCTATTAATATTATTAGCCGGCATACCTGCTATTGCCTGCGGCTATTACCTGCCATTTATCATAAACCCCATTTTCGACACTTTCATTCGCAGCGGTATTATAGTAGCTGTTTATGGTGCAGCCATATTATTTTTAAAACCTTCTGAAGACATTACGAAGTATATTAATAGTGTAAAGAAAAGCAAACGGCTGTTCTAGGTTCCTCAATGCTTATAAATACCCGTTTATACTATCTCTTTTTGGCATGTCATAAAAATGACATAATTTAAATTTTACGTAAGTACTATGTTATGTAAGCAGGTATATATTTACTTTTATAGCCCTGCTCCGTTTTGATTATCCCATTTTATTCTAACTATTTTAAATAGGTGACCAACTCATCTATAACATAGTGATGTATTATCTATGAAAAAAGATTTTCTTTTAGGCAAGCTATGCCTGATGCTTTGCTTATTAACCCTTCAATTAAATAAGGCATCTGCTACCCATATTTATGGGGCAGACCTGTTCTATACGCATTCCAGCGGCAATACTTATAATATATCTCTTGTAATATATGGCGATTGTGGAGGTGCCGCACTTTCTAACCTATATAGTGCTTCCCCTACTGTTGATATTTATAATGGCAGCACTTATGTTACCAGTATATCCCTTACCCAGCAAGGTGCATCCGTTGGGGTAGAGGTAACACCGGTTTGCCCTTCCCAGCTTAGTAATACTAACTGTGTAAGTACTTCCGGTACGGTGCCGGGTGTAAAAAAGTTTACCTACACAGGCAGTTATACATTGTCTACCACATCATCCAATTGGCGCTTCAGATATGATGGTGTTATAGGAAGCGGCGGTGGCGCAGGGCGAAGCACTTCAATAACCAATATTGTGTCGGGAACCTCCGGCACTATCATGGCTTTGGAGGCTACCTTGAATAACAGCACAGCCAATAATTCTTCCCCCGTGTACACTACCATACCTACGCCTTTCTTTTGTGCCGGCATAGGGGCTAATTACAATCCCGGCACGGTAGACCCGAATGGCGATAGCCTGAGCTATAGCCTTGTACCCGGCCTTTTGGGCGGCAGCGGGGGTACTGTTACTTACCTTACGGGTTATAGTGCCACGGCTCCATTGTCTTGCAGCACCGGCACTTTCAGTTTTAGTGCTACCACAGGGCAGCTCAGTTTTACGCCTAATATTGTTCAGCGTTCTTTAGTAGTAAATAGGGTAGAAGAATACCGCGGCGGGGTGCTGGTTGGAACCAGTATGCGGGAAATGACTTTTGTGGTGCTAAGTTCCTGTAGCGGCAACCCACCTACAGGCGCTATGAGTTCTGCTTCTGCAGGCACACTCAATTCTGCAGGTACTATATTGAATGTGTGTAAATCAAGCGGCACACTTACTTTTAGCCTGAACCCTACTGACCCCGAAGGGGATACCATTAATATGCAATGGTCGGGGATACCGGCAGGAGCTACTTTTAGTGTAAGTAGTAATAACACAACAGCACCTACAGGCTCATTTTCGTGGAACTTAAGTACAGTAGTGCCCGGCTCTTATAACTTCTTTATTACCTATACAGATAACGGATGCCCTTTGTCAAGCAGGCAAACTTTAGTTTATACCATTGTTGTATTGCCGGAACCTACGCTTGTGTTTTCGCTTGTTTACCCGGCTACCTGCACCAAGAAAGCCGTATTTGATCTGACACCCGGAGTATCACCGTCACCCTGGGCCATTACCATATTACAAGGGACAACAACTATCCATAGCTTTACAGGGCTCACCGGTACGCAACGCGATAGCTTATCTCCCGGCACCTATACATTCAGAACACGTAATAGCAATACCTGCTTTAAAGATACCAGTATTACCATTGCCCCACCCCCGGATATAGTGCCAGCCGTATCGCTGACCCACCCTTCATGTCATGGCAGTACCAATGGCAGTATCACTATTACTGGCACGGGTGGCAAAACGCCTTTCACCTATGCTATAGGCAACGGCACATATAGCACCACCAATACTTTTACAGGATTGGCTGGAGGTACCTACACATTGCACATACTGGATAGCAACGATTGCCAAAAAGATACTACTGTAACATTGATAGATCCTTCGGATATTGTTATAAGTGTGGCTTCTGCCAAACCGAAGTGTAATTATTATAATAGCGGACTTATAACTTTTACAGCTTCCAATGGTGTATCGCCATACCAGTACGCACTAGGCTCCGGCAGTTTCAGCAGTGCCAACAGTTTTGCAGGGCTGTTTTCGGGCACTTATGTATTGCACGTAAAGGATGGGAATAACTGTACAAAGGATTCCACTTTTATCCTGCGCGATTCTATTGTAGTGCATGCTACTGCATCGGTTACCAATGTGCTATGTAATGGTGCCAATACCGGTGCTATTACTATTACCGGTAATGGTGGTAATTCTCCTTATCTGTATAAAATAGGTAGTGGTACGCTTAGCAGCACCAATACTTTTACCAGCTTGCTTGCCGGCACTTACAATATACATGTGCAGGATGTAGATAGCTGCTACCTGGATACGCCCATAGCTATCATTCAGCCGGTTCCTATAACCATCAACCCGGCTATTACGAATGTTAGTTGCTACGGCCTCTCTAACGGCAGCGTAACAGTAGGGTCTGCAGGCGGCACAGGAACCCATACCTATGCCATAGGCGCAGGACCTTACAGTAGCAGCAACACGTTCACAGGTCTTGCTATTGGTAGCTATACATTGCATGTAAAAGATGCAAATAATTGCATAAAAGACACTACCATAACTATAACACAGCCCCCTGTTCTGTCTATAGCCAATATAAACCTCGTACAGCCTATATGTAATGGGTCTTCCACCGGCTTTATTATTGTAGGGGCTACAGGTGGTACTACTCCTTATTCTTATGCCTTGGATGCCAACCCGTTTGGCACATCTTCATCGTTTGGCAATGTTGCTGCAGGAACCTACGTAGTGCACCTGAAAGATGCTAACAATTGTACGCGTGATACAACTGTTATATTAGGCCAGCCAACACCTATTGTTCCACTTATACAGATAAAAAAATCTACCTGTACACCCCTAAATAATGGCCGTGTTGATATAAATGCTACCGGTGGTGTCCCCGGCTATACTTATGCCATGGGTACAGGCGCATTCAGCACTGTTAATACATTTACCGGCCTTGCTGCGGGCAGTTATTTGGTACGTATAAAGGATAACAAAACCTGCGTAAAGGACACCCTTATTAATATAGTTGATTCCCTTAGGGTGACAGCAACATATGCCGTTTCAAATGTGAAGTGCTTTACAGAATCAAGCGGCTCTGTAACGGTAACCACACTTACAGGCATCAGCCCGTTCACTTATGCTGCAAACAGTAATGCCTATGGCAGTAGTAATGTATTGGGCAACCTGGCGGCAGGTAATCATATGATTAAAATAAAGGATGCCCTGGGTTGTACTAAAGACACTTCATTGCCTGTTACTGAACCTACATTGCTCGTTCCGTTTGTAACATCCACAAATGTTACCTGTTTTGGTACGGCAACAGGTTCTGTAAATATCAGCGGCAGCGGCGGTACCACACCATACACTTTTGCAAAAGGCACAGGCAGTTATGTTTCAAGTGGTAGCTTTACAGGCCTTACAGCAGGTACCTATGTATTTCATATAAAAGATGCCAATAACTGTACACGCGATACGTCCATCATCATAACAGAACCTGCAAAACTTCGTATTGATACCCTGCTGGTAAAAAACGCTACTTGCTATGGCGATAAAGACGGAAGCGTAACCATCATTGGTTCAGGCGGTACTCCTGCCTATACTTACTCCAATAACGGTACCTTATTTACTACAAATAACTTAATTAGCAACCTGGCAACGGGGCCATATATTATTACACTAAAAGATAACAATGGCTGCCGGGTAGATACAATGATCACTATCAAACAGCCCGACAGGCTGGGTATTGATAGCGTTCATATCATATCTCCAACCTGCGAAGGCTTTACTGATGCTACTGTGACACTCTTTGGTAAAGGAGGTACTGCACCATATCAATATGCTGTGGGTAATAATGCTTTTACTCCTGATAACACTTTCAATAGTTTGTCTGAAGGTAGTCATACCTTCTCTGTCATGGATGCTAACAATTGCCGTTTTGATACGGTTATCACTTTAATAGGCTATCCGCATATCGAATTTGCAGAGCTGAATATAAGCCCGGTTAAATGTTATGGTTTTACAGACGGGCAAATATCCGTGAAGGCGATGGGTGGCAATACCCCCTACCGTTTTAAACTGGGTACTGCATCGGCGGTTCCCGAAAGTGTATTCAGCAATTTACCGGCAGGCACTTATCTCATAACTATAATAGATAACAAAGGCTGCGAAAAAGACACTGCTATAAATATCACCAGTCCTGAAAAATTGAAAATTGAGATGACTGCTGTCCCTAACGACTGTGAGGGATACGATAACGAGGGGGTAGTGCATGCAGAAGTAAGCGGCGGTACGATGCCCTATTATTACAAGTGGAGCGACCCTAAGGAAAGTAATTCTGAAGACCTGAAAGGTGCACAAAACGGCAAGTATATGGTTTGGGTCACTGATGTCAACTCCTGTAAGGATTCTGCTGTTTCAGAAGTTTTATATGATGATTGTTGCAAGATATTCATACCGGATGCCTTTACTCCTAACGGCGATGGCAAGAACGATTATGCTAAGGTTTTGTTCAAAGGCGACTTTAAATTGGAACGCTTTGCTATATACAACCGCTTCGGCCAGCAGGTTTTTGAAACCAACGACCCTTCACAAGGCTGGAATGGTATCTTTAAAGGAGTACCCCAGGACCTTGGTGTTTACAATTACTATGCAAAAGGCATATGTGGCAATAGCAGCGGCCGGGCCGTGGAATACAAAGGAACGATCACACTTATAAAATAGCTAGAAATACAACATTAGGGATATAAAGAATAATATTTTTATATACGGGTGCTATAAATAAATCCTAAAACCTTATTTTTGCCCCCTTTCAAAGAATAGTATGGAATACAGAGAAATTGTTGCAGTTACCGGATTAAGCGGTCTTTACCAATTAATGGCTACTAAGAGTGATGGTGCTATCGTAAAGAACCTGGCCGACAAAACTACCAAATTCATATATGCGCTTTTGAACAATGTAACCCCGCTGGAAATTATTGAGGTATATACTACAGATGATAATGTAAGATTGCACAATGTGTTTGAAAAAATGAAAGACACGGCTGCAACTACACCCATCATAGACCATAAAAAGGCGGATAACAACGCTATTAAAGCATACTTCAAAAGCATATTCCCTGAATTTGACGAGGAAAGGGTATATGTAAGTGATATGAAGAAAATGCTGAAATGGTACGAGATACTGAATGCGAATAACCTGCTGAACTTTGAAGCATTGAATGCAGCAGCACCTGCTGCTGAAGCGGTTGAAGCTGCACCTGCTGAGGAAGAAGCACCTGCTAAAAAAGCTACCAAAAAAGCTGTAGCTGCCGAGGCTACTGAAGGTGAAGAAAAGCCTGCTAAAAAGGCGCGCGCTAAAAAAGCCGTGGCTGAAACCGCCGAAGGTGAAACTGCACCTGCTAAGAAAACAGCACGCAAAAAGAAAACTGAAGAGTAATACTTACCTCTTTTATAAAGAAACAGCCCTGCAATGCGGGGCTGTTTCTTTTATTTAATAATAAGGTTACTTCTCCCACCGCTTAACCACCAATGAAGAATTGGTACCGCCGAAGCCAAAGGAATTGGAAAGGAAGAGACTGAAGTCTTTTTTCAGTGTTTCGGGTATCACATTGATCTTGGCACTATGTTCATCCGGGTTTTCAAAATTGATGTTCGGGGCAATGAAACCATTTTGCATCATCAGCATGCTATAAACAATTTCGCTGGCCCCCGCCATCCAGCATTCATGGCCGGTCATACTCTTGGTGCTGCTTACGGGCACTTTGCTGCCAAACACTTCATATATCGCTTCTGCCTCGCTGCCATCGCCTGCAGGCGTGCTGGTAGCGTGTGCGTTTATATATTGTATATCAGCCGCTATAAAGCCGCTGTCTTTCAGTGCACGGCTTATAGAGCGTACTTGTCCTTCTGTACTGGGGTTACTGATATGCTGTCCGTTTGAGGAAAAGCCATAACCCAACACTTCTGCCAGTATAGTGGCACCACGTTCCTGCGCACTTTCCAGGCTTTCCAGTATCACCGTTGCAGCGCCGCCACCGGGCACCAGGCCATCCCTGTCACGGTCGAAGGGGCGCGACGCCCTTGCCGGTTCATCTTCACGAATGCTGAATGTTCCCAATGCATCAAAATTGGGCATCGAATAAATATTAATTTCCTGCGCACCACCACATATCACACGATCTTGCAGGCCTTGTTTTATAAAAAGATAACCCAGGCCAATAGAATGCGAACCACTGGCACATGCCGCACTGATAGAGAAATTGATACCACGTAGTTTGAAGATAGTAGCGAGGTTCATAGTAACCGTACTATTCAGCACCTGGAATACAGAACCGGAACCTACCAGCATGGTATCTTTCTTTTCCCGCACCAGGTCTATACCTTCTATTACCGGTTGGGCACAGCTATCGTTGCCATATACTATGCCGGTTTCATATTGTTCAAAATATTCGGTTGTCATACCCGCCTGTGCCATAGCTTCCAGCGTAGCCATATAGGCAAACTCTGCATGCTCGGGCATCATAATGCGCGAACGACGGTCGAGCAGGCCTTTCAGTTGCGGGCGCTCTACAAAACCGGTAAGGCCACTACGATAGCCCAGTTCCTTACGGGCAGGGTCGAGTATAATGCCCGACTTGCCTTCAAACAAAGACTTTGCTACTTCTTCCTTGCTTTTACCCAATGAAGAATAGATACCTAAACCTGTAATAACAACACGACTCATCTTGCTCTAATATTTTTTATGTGTACAGTGCCCCGTTTATAGAGATCACTTGCCCGCTTATATACCCTGCATTTTTCGATACCAGGAAACCTACCAGGTCAGCTACTTCTTCAGCCGTACCAAAGCGTTTCATAGGTATCAGGTTTACCAGTTCTTTTTCGTTCAGTTCCTCGGTCATATCTGTTTTTATGAACCCAGGTGCTATTGCATTCACTGTAATGTTGCGTTTTGCTATTTCCTGTGCCAATGCTTTGGTAGCACCTATCATGCCCGCCTTTGCAGCACTATAGTTTACCTGGCCCGGCATACCCTTTATACCACTCAGCGATACCATATTGATTATACGGCCATAACGGTTCATCAGCATTGGGTTCAGTACTGTTTTGGTTACATTGTACATGCCACGCAGGCTGGTATCCAGCACATCATCCCATTGCTCATCGGTCATGCTCATCAGCAGTGTATCCTGCCTGATGCCCGCATTATTTACCAGCACTTCTATGATGTTCTCTTTGTTAGTTTCCATCCATGCGCCCAATACTTCCTGCACATTTTCTTTGTTGGCTACATCAAAATTCATCACCTGTGCATCCACACCTTTCTCCTTCACCATTGCTGCTGTTTCTTCTGCAGCAGCTTTATTGCCTTTATAGTTTACAATAACATTATAGCCCAGTTCTGCCAACTTTAAGCAGGTAGCACGGCCTATACCGCGAGAGCCTCCTGTTACCAATGCATATTTCATATCAAGTCAAATAAAAATCAAAAATGATTGTCCCTACTATATCTTATTCTTAAACTGTGCAATGATATCCGTTTCCGCCATCCATTCTTTCACTTGCTGCAGGTTGCTTGAAGCAGAAAAATCTTCTTTGAAGAATGGGAACAGTTTGCGCACACCATTATACATCCATTTGGTAGATGGTGCCAGTTTATTGCTAAAGCCGCGCAGGTCTATTGCCTGTACTAGTGCTACAGCCTCTACGGCCAGCACTTCGTAGGCATTATCTATTACGCGACTGCACATCATAGCAGCATTGCAACCCATGCTTACAATATCCTGGTTGTCGTTATTGTTAGGTATGCTGTGGATGTACATTGGGTTGCTGAGCGTCTGGTTTTCTGCAACGGTAGATGTAGCAGGGTATTGCATACCCTGAATACCAAAGTTCAGGCCCAGTTTACCGGCATTGGCAAATGGTGGCAGTTTCTGGTTCAGGTGTGGGTTCAGCAAGAAGTTCAGTTGACGCTCAGAAAGCATCGATAGCTTCGTTACCGCTATTTTCAGCTTATCCATTTCCAGCGCTATATAATCTCCGTGGAAGTTGCCTCCGTGGAAGATGTTTTTATTCTTGCGGTCTACTACCGGGTTGTCGTTTACAGAGTTCAGTTCGTTGATGATAACCTGTTCTGTATTCAGCACCGTATCAAACACCGGCCCCAGTATCTGCGGCACGCAGCGTAGTGAATAGTATTCCTGTACTTTATCTTCTATCACATCTTCTGTCACCTTCTTATCATACAGGTGTTCGTGGCGCTTGCGCAACAGTTTGCTATCGTTGCCAAGTGTGCGCATCCATTCGGCTACGGCGCGTTGTCCACGATGTTGCTTTACATTATTCAGTTCGGCAGAGAAGTGGTCATCATAAGCTTCCATCATTTCATTCACCATCAGCGACATCAGCATACTCCACCTTACTAGCCTGTGTGCCATAATCACATTCACGCCGCCGATACCCGTCATGGCCGATGTACCATTCAGCATACCCAGCCCTTCGCGGATGTAAATATCCATTGGTTTCAGGCCTAGTTTCTTAAATACTTCTTTAGCCGGGGTTACCCTTCCTTTGAACCAAAAGTTACCTTCACCTATCAGCCCCAGTGCCAGGTGTGCCAGCTGCACCAAATCTCCACTGGCACCTACACCACCATGCGCATATACACAAGGGTAAGCTTCATTGTTCAGCAGGTCAGTCATCAGTTGAACCGTATCCGGATGGATACCCGAATAGCCCAACAGCATCGTGTTTAGCCTTGCCAGCAGCATAGCCCTGCTGTGCTTGGGCGATAGCAACTGGCCCATACCTGAACTATGACTGCGGATAAGGTTATATTGTAATTGCTTACGGTCATCATCATTAATGCGGTATTGTGCCATGGGGCCAAAACCGGTGTTGATGCCATATATCAGTTTGTCTTTCGAGAAAGAACGGAGAAAGTCATAGCTGCGTGTTACATCCTTTATAGCAGGTGCTGAAATGGTCACCTCCTTTTCCTGGAGCACTATTTGTTCAAAAACCGCAAGGTCGAGGGGCTTGCCACCAAGGGAAATCATATTCAATAAGGATAATTAGTAAAGTGTGCAAAAATATAAAAAGAAAAGGTCGCAACTACTATTCTGCAACCTTTCATATTAAAAATACCGTGGAGTACTTACTTTTTACTGATTAGTGCAGTAAACGGGTTGCGTAGTTTATCGTAACCTACAAGATCTACTTTTATGCTGCCTACCAATATGGGGCTATCTACCCGTACCGGGATACGGTTGGCATCATCGCTCACCCATACCATCATCTTTTCACCACCTTTAAATATAGTACCTTCTATCAGCAACGGGCTGATCTTGATAGCATTGAAAGTACCGTATTTGGTTGTAACTCTTTCCTTACCTATATATCGTATATATAAATTGTATACCTGGTCGTCCAGAAACATACTGAAAGGTATCTTATCTCCCGGTTTGTATTTGCTATAATCGATATTTCGGGCATAATAGATGGCAGATAGTACGTCCTGTATGCATTTTGGTACTTTATACACCCCGTTAGTAGATATAGCCTGCCCTATGTTTTGATTGAAGGTTACATTGTTATAAATTTTAAACCCGCCTTCATCCACATTCCTTATAAATTTTGCCGGCAACATTGTTTCCACATCAATATAGGTCTCATACTTATCGCGCACTTTATAAAACCATTCATAAGATTTCATGGTTTTACCATCACCCACTACATGATACACTTTCCGGCCATTCAAATCTTCAAGAGTAGTATTAAATGTGGCATACCCCGCGCCAACCCATATGGCACCCATATTATAATATACTTTGAATACCAGCCGTTCACCCTCTTTGAAACTTGTATTCTTTATCCCGCAAAAATCATTTTGGGCATACGAAGCAATACTGATGAGCAACAGGGCAACGATCGCTATTATCCTACCTCTATTCAACATATTCAAATATCATGCTTTTGAATCATAATAAATACAAAGAAACATTAACGCAGCAGCCTCATACGAAATAGTAAAATGCTGCCAACAACTGCAGGAATTATCAGGTTGATACACCACACGCCTACAGTGGCGCCCAATATGCCTACTGTGTTATCTGAAAAATGATGGAAAAGGTAAAGACCTACCTGCCCGCGCTCTCCAAGCTCTACCAGTGTTACAGACGGTATCACTGATATAACCCAGAAAAAGAGGGCTGCCATCATAAACCCTTCCGCCAGTGGCATATATACATGCATCCATCGTAGCAAAATCAAATACTGTGCCGTATAAATAGCGAACCGGAACAGTGATATTAAAAGTATTGTTAACTGTTGCTTAGCCGTAAATCGTTTTAACAACTTGCCATATACATTATACTTCCGCAGCCATTTCACCCGTTCTATCAGGGGCATCCATGTATCAAAGCGCCAGTAAACCAGGCCAATGATAACAGTGCACACGGCACAAGCCACCAGCACTACGGTTTGTATTGTGCCGGGGAAAGCAATATTATAATATACCAAACCTACCAGGCCATACAGGAATAAAGTAAGCATTTGCGCTACAGCACCCAATACAGCAACACCTATAAGGCGAAGCGTGTTCTTTCTTTTCAGGTATAACAACCTGCCGGGATACTCACCGATACGGTTGGGTGTAATGATGGAAAATGCAATGCCTGCCAGCAAGCTGGTAAGTGCCTGTCTATAGGCTATTGGTTGTGCCGACTTTGCCAGCAACTGCCATTTTTTAGCCTCCAGTGCCAGGTTCAGCGGCATCAATATTATCGTAAGATATAGCAAGTAATGCGGCCCGGTGTTCCAGATGGCATTGCTATCAATACGCTGCAATTGCTTTTGCACCTGCAGGTATATTCCCCATAAAAGCAAAATGGAAATAATGCCGCCCAGCACATAGTTGAGCCATATTTTGGTATTTTTGTTCAAATCATTCCGTCCTTTGTCGCAAGATTCCCATATTATCCTTGGTATAGACCCCGGTACGCTTGTTATGGGCTATGGCCTTATTGCTGTCAACAAAAATAAGGTTTCGCTGGTGGAAATGGGGGTATTGCAACTGGCAAAAAATAAGGATCATGCAGAAAGGCTGGCATTGATCTACAAAAAGATGGAAACACTTATTTCTATTCACAGCCCCATAGCTGTAGCCATCGAGGCCCCTTTCTTTGGCAAGAATGTGCAGAGTATGCTAAAGTTAGGGCGTGCACAGGGCGTAGCTATTGCAGCTGCTATGCGCTTTGGCCTGCATGCAGAAGAATATGCCCCGCGTAAGATAAAGCAATCTATAACCGGCCGTGGCAATGCCACTAAAGAACAGGTATGGGAAATGCTGCAACATACTTTGGCCTTTCAGGAAGATGTAAAATTTATGGATGCTACCGATGCAGTAGCAGTAGCACTATGCCATCATTACCAAAGCCGTATACCCGGCGCCGATGAAACTGCTAAAAAGATAACATTGCCTAAACGGGCTAAAACAAATAGCTGGGCGGCCTTTATGCAAGAAAACCCCGGCAGGATAAAGCTCAAATAAAAAAGTGGCTGAAAAACATTCAGCCACCTCATTTGGTGTTAATTCCTAACACACGATCTATTTTTCTTTTACAAACGTACGTACGGCAGTACCATAGCCGGGAGCATCCAATGCATAGCGTATGGTCACTGCATCGGGCTCTATTAATAATGATTCGCTTCTGGTATCTATCACGTCGCCTATCGTTTCTGAAAACTGTGGGCCGGCAGCTATCGTTGTATCATTTATCACTGTAAAATACAGTGCATCTGACAGGCCGGCACCACCCATGTCTCTATTTACATAAAGACCACGCGCTAAGCGTTGAATTTTTACAACTCTGGGCGTACCTACACGACTATAATCACCAGAAAGGTCTTCCGTATCGACATAATTAGTAACTGCCACATAGCGTGCTGCACCTACGGTATAACCATTTTTTGTTTTGGTTTGATACAGCATATAATACATTCCCGGTGTGTTTACATCCACCGTGTTTTCAATAGCCTTAACATTGGCGTCACCCTGCAGGGGTGCATCATTTATTACTGTAGCACCGTCATCTGCCGGCATTGGGTCTCCCACGCGGATGCTTATAAATTTCTCACCGGCTACCTGCATAGTAGGCACTACTACAACTCTGGATACATCATCGTTCCTTTTGCGGCAAGCCGTTGCTGCCACTATTATCATTATGCTTATTAAAAGTAATTTTCTCATAGTTGTAATTTTTAGTTAGCGTCCCACCATACTTTTTCTGTCATCGGTTTTTGCCCGGGGAAATTCAGATTCCTTGTGACTTCAATTTCAGGGTAAGGCAAGCGTTGAGGAAACTGGTTTCCGATGCGTGATGCTCTTGAAACAGTAAAGAAATCGGGGTATCCTGTTCTGCGCCATTCGGCCCACGCTTCTATATTCTGGTTGCCATTCATAGCATACCATTTTTCTGTGATGATAGCCTTTATTCTTTCCTCGCTACCAGATGGAAATGGTGCTATATTTATTAAATGAATACTATCCACATAATATTGAACATCAAATGAATCATCTATGTCTAAAAGCGCAACTTTATACTCATTAAAGTTGGCTACAATAGCATCCCTGTATAATTGTCCTGCATCACCACCGGCCCAACCCCGCGCTGCAGCCTCAGCCTGAAGAAATAAACTTTCATAAGATGTGATAAATTTAACCGGTGCTAGGCCCGATTCAGAACTACTGGCAAGGCCACCTACAGTAGCACTTGGGGTTGAATAAGACCCGGGAGGGTTTATGCTATAATAACCTTGTTCCAATCCCGCACCGCCTGTATAAAAAACAAAAAGACGAGGATCGCCTCTTTCGCCTAAAGAATCAACCGATGTTGCGCTGGCAATTAAATTCTGCGTAAAATTCAAATTTGCCATTTCTGAATACAAAGGGTTTGTGTTACCCGGACTGCTTGTATATTTAATTTGAGCAGTTTCGTCTGGCAATATAATAAATCCATTACCGTCGCTATATAAAGCGCTAATACCAGACTGTGCTAAACCCGGATTGCGATATGACAAACGTAGATACATTCGCAATAACAGCGTATTTGCAAACTTGGCCCACATAGTCATGTCGCCATTATATATCAGATCATCGCTGCCGGGATGGGCACCTTCATAGGTTATAAGATCTCTTCCTTCTTTTACAAGATTAATAATGCCATTATATACATCTTCCTGCCTATCGTATTTTGGGCTTGTGATACTTGCAGATTCGCCTTTTAAAGCTTCAGTAAAGGGTATATCACCAAAATTATCCGTCAGCATTTGAAACGTATAGCCTTGTAGTATTTTAGCTATTGCTGTATAATTACGCGTATTTTCAGCTGTACCGGCTTTTTCAACAATTTTTTGCAGGTCTGATAAAGCACCTGAATACAATTCTTGCCAGGCATTATTAGGTGAGCTGGGCTCAGGCTGATATTGCTCAAAGGGTCTGTACTGTGACGAGTTTGGATTTTGTGTCCAGTACTGCGCCCAAATGCCACCGACTATTTGAAAATAATTTCCTGTAACCTGCCCAATTGAAATTTGTGCTGACGGTAAAAGTTCTACCACTGTTACATCGGCCGGACTATTGGGATTCCTATTTACATCCAGCGTTTTTTTACAGGCTGGTAATATTGTTATTGTTATAATCAGGAGTATATATGATAGCTTTTTCATATGCTGTGTGTTTTAGAAAGTGAACCGCAGATTCATACCGTAATTCCTTAAAGAAGGTTGTGCAGAAAAGTCAAAACCTTGTGCATTCGATGCGCCGGAAGAGTTCACTTCCGGATCTACATATCGGTTCGATTTTGGTGTCCATATAAAGAGGTTATTACCATAAATACTGAATGAAGCCCCTCCAATAAACGTACGATCAAACCATTTGGCAGGAAAAACATAAGTTAACCGTGCTTCCCGTAGTTTAATGAACGATGCATCTACCAGATTTTGTGATTCTTGCCTTAAGCCTGCACTGGTGAAGTATGTATATGGCGAATATGGAGTAGTGTTTGTATGATACTGACCATCGGCACCCATGTATACTGAATTTTCCCAAACACGCTCTTCACGATTCTCCGTTTCTTTAGAAGTACCTACAAAGCTCATCACATCTCTTGTACGTGAATAGAATACACCTCCTTGTTTTGTATCAAATAGGATATTCAGCGTAAACCCTTTATATGACAAAGTAGTTCCTAAAGATGCCTGGTAGTCGGGCAAATAAGTTCCAAAATATTGAGCAGTTGCTGTTCTTAAAGGAATTCCGGT
This sequence comes from Azovibrio restrictus, assembly GCA_029255605.1. Lineage (GTDB taxonomy): Bacteria > Bacteroidota > Bacteroidia > Chitinophagales > Chitinophagaceae > Polluticoccus. The sequence goes on along the minus strand of JANLJF010000048.1, from coordinate 50,153 downwards.
AGCCGAATCTACTATTATACGGCCATCCGCTGTACGTTGTTCCGTCACGGTATAAAAGGTTCCATATGGCTTATCAACTGCTGCCACTATGCTCATACCGCTGAAGCCACCCAATAACACCTGTTCGGTACCGGGAAATATTTCCTTAACCTTACTGTTGTTCTTAGTAAATGTTCCGTATATGTCCCATTTAAACCCGGAACGTGTAGACACAGGTGTTGCCCTGACAGCTATTTCAATACCATTATTTGTAAATAATCCCGTATTTATGGTTCGGCTGGTAAAACCTGATGATGTAGCAATAGGTACATTGATAATCTGGTTTTCTGACCGCTTATTATAATAAGAGAAGTCAAACGATATCCTGTTGCGTAAAAAGCTTTGCTCAGTTCCTATTTCAAATTCACGTGAGAATTCCGGCTGAATATTAGGATTACCTATTCTGTCACCATAACTAAAACCACCTATCCCATTAAAAGGAAATGTTGTACTACCAAAATTTCCAGATGCCAGCCCTCTGTTATAAGTAGTCTGGTTCAGATATGGGCTCGCATCATTACCTACCGAACCGTAAGACATCCTTACTTTTGAATAACTCCACACACCTCGCATATCAGGTTTGAATAATTCTGATACTACAAAAGATCCGTTTGCACCAAAATAGAAGTATGATTTCTCTATAGTTGATGACCAGTCGTTACGTCCGTTTAACCCTAAAAACAGCATATTCTTATACCCCAATGAAATGTCAGTGTATAAACCCACTCTTCGAACGAGGCTGGTAGAGTTGTCAACCAATGGCGTGCCATTTGAGTTGGTTAGACTATAAAAGCCTGGCACTATCAGCCCCCCTTCTTCATTGGTGCTTGAATAGGTATTGGTAGTGCGGAATTGTGTATAGTTATGACCCAATAACCAGTTAAGATTAAGGTCTTTAATAACATCCTTATTGTATGTTATCATTAAATCATTAAACAGGTTATTTATGCTATATAGATCTTCAGCATACCTGCCATTCACTTTATGCGGCAATCCGCTATATAGTGGATCCCAACCTTCTGTATTAAACTTAGGAACACTTTGGTAACGCCTGTCTCCAGTCATATCAGTTGCTATCCTATCTTCTATCCGCAACCATTCAAAAGGCTTGTAGCCAACTATCACATTGCCATATACGCGGTCTACTTTATTTATATTCTTATATTCTTTCAGCGTGTAATACGGATTGATAGCATATGCGCCATAGTAGCCATAACGTCTTGCACCTGTTTCATCTTCGTAATCTATCGAGTTGAATTTATCATTCAAATCGCGCAGGTCGCGAATGTTTATATCGCGTGGCGTTTGCAACAGGTTATCCATTACAGATGCATCTCCCTGACCGAAACCTGCCAGGTCACTATTTACATTTATATAATTCACGGTAAGGCTTGTATATACCTTATTACTTAAGTTAGCATTGCCATTAAAGCCTATTGTGTATCGATTGTATTCCTTGCCCGGAAAAACTGATTTGTTATTTAATGCCCCTAAGGATAACCTGTACGCTGCAGCTTCATTACCACCATTCAATGCAACATTATTATTCCAGGTTCTGCCTACATCAAAAAAGTCGCGCACATTATTCTTCTGTGCTTCGTACGGCTTCACTTTTTGCTGCCCGTTTATTACCTGCCCCCAGGGACGTTGTTGCCCGTCAAATTCTGCACCCCAGCTAAAATTTTCACGCCTGTCATCAGGTATCCCTTCATATATATTGCCTTGCCCATACCTATTTTGGAATTCCGGTAGCTTTAATAAACTTTGTAATTCGAAACTGGAGCTAACTTCAATATCTGTTTTACTGGGACCTGTTTTACGTTTACCTTTTTTTGTGGTGATCATTAATGCACCGTTGGACGCTAATGAGCCATATAGAGCAGTTGCAGCGGGGCCTTTCAATACTGTTATAGATTCTATATCCTCTGGATTAATATCATTACCACGGTTGCCATAGTCTACCTGGTTGCTTAGGTTGCCAATATTACCACTAGTACCAAAGTTTGCATTATTAATAGGCACACCATCAACTACTATCAACGCCTGATTATTTCCTAAAAGAGAAGAGCCGCCACGCAATACTATACGTGATGATGAACCCGGTGCATTGGCGGTAGTGTTAATATTAACACCGGCTGCCTTACCTACCAATGCATTGATAGGACTTGCATTACCACCCGATGTTATCTCGTTTCCCGATACTTGAGTAGTAGCATACCCTAGGCTTCGTTTTTCACGCCGTACGGCATTGGCTGTTACCACTGTTTCTTCTAATGTGGTAGCGCTGGGAGAAAGCTTAATATTAAATGTAGATTGATCTTCAATGTTAATTTCCTGGTCTGTATATCCTATAGAACGGATAACAATTGTTGTAGCATCCTCAGGTATATCCAATTGGAAATTACCGTCTGCATCTGTAGCAGTTCCCACTTGGGTACCTTTTACGGATACAGCAGCACCGGGTAGCCCTACTCCTGTTTCATCAAGGATTTGCCCGGATATTCGCCGGGTTTGGGCAAATAGCGTAGAGGCACTTACGCATAAAAGTAAAATGATAAGTGAAAGTTTTCTTCTCATAAACCTATTTTTAAGATGGATGTAACTGTATGTACTAAAGGTTTGGGGGGAGCGGTAAACCGATAGTTAAATAGGTAATGTAAAGGCATATCACCCTAAAAGGGGGATGTAAAGAATACGTTAAAATATCATGCCTGCAACTATGTGAATGTTAGCAACTTACAAGGCATATAATTTTCTTACAAAATTTTTATTGAAAATCAATTACTTATAAAGGTGTGCTAAAAAAACTTAATGAATTTCTTGGTGGGGAAAAATAGTGCCTGTACCTTTGCCATCCCAAAATTTACCGTTTCCCCATGTTTTTTGTGCATTGGGAAACAACTAAACAAAGAGAACATGTCAACAGGAATGAGACACCTTAGTTTTAAAACACAGTCGGCCAACGAGAAAATCGTAAAGCGCGACTGGTATGTAGTAGATGCTACAAACAAAACGCTGGGCCGCATGACAACAAAGATTGCCAGCGTACTGCGTGGTAAAAACAAAGCATATTACACACCTCACTTTGATTGTGGTGATTATGTAATAGTTGTGAACAGTGGTAAAGCTATCCTTACCGGCAACAAGCTGGAAGATAAAGAATACCAAACGTACTCTGGATATCCAGGTGGCCAAAAGATAGCTACGGCTAAAATAATGCAATCTACAAGGCCTAATGTGATGATAGAGCGCGCTGTAAAAGGTATGCTGCCTAAAAACCGTCTGGGCCGTGCGATGTACAAAAAATTGTTTGTATACGAAGGTGCAGAGCATCCGCACAAAGCACAGCAACCAAAGGAATTAAACCTTAATTCCAAGTAATCAATTTTTTAAAAAGTAAACCATTCTATATAAATGGAAAAACAAAAAAACGCCGTAGGTCGCCGTAAAGAAGCCGTTGCCCGTGTATATATGAGCAAAGGTACCGGCAACATCACGGTTAACGACAAAGATTACAAGGCATATTTTCCCATCATGTACCTGCAAAACCAGGTAGAACTGCCTCTGAAAACTACAGAAACTGTTAGCAGTTTCGATATCGTAGTTACAGTAGCAGGTGGCGGCCCTAAAGGCCAGGCAGAAGCTGTGAAAATGGCTATTGCCCGTGCTCTGTGCGAAGTGAATGCAGATTATCGTCCGGCGCTGAAGAAAGAAGGCCTGATGACACGTGACCCTCGCTCTGTAGAACGTAAGAAATTCGGTAAAGCGAAAGCTCGTCGTAGCTTCCAGTTCTCTAAACGTTAATCGCCTGGTTGTATTCTTTATTTTTTTAACCGACAAGAAAAAATTACAATGGAAGAAAATAAAAGCCTGCACCAGCAACTGTTAGAAGCTGGTGTGCACTTCGGCCACCTGAAGAAAAAGTGGAACCCAAAGATGCTTCCTTACATCTTTGCCGAAAAGAATGGTATACATATAATAGACCTGAACAAAACAATTGAAGGTCTTGAAGAGTCTGCTGCTGCACTGAAATCTATCGCTAAAAGCGGTAAGAAAATCATGTTCGTAGCTACTAAAAAACAAGCTAAAGAAATAGTTGCTGAAGCAGCCGCTAAAGTAAATATGCCTTTCGTTACTGAGCGTTGGCTGGGTGGTATGCTTACCAACTTCCAGACGATCCGCAAGAGCGTAAAGAAAATGCAAAGCATTGAAAAAATGCTGCAAGACGGTACAATGGATAGCGTTACTAAAAAAGAACGCCTGACATTGACACGTAGCAAAGACAAAATGGAAAAAGTACTGGGTGGTATCTCTCAAATGGGCCGTACTCCAGCAGCTTTATTTATGGTAGATATGAGCCACGAGCACATTGCTTTGGCTGAAGCTAAACGCCTGGGTATCACTACCTTTGCAATGGTAGATACCAATAGCGACCCTACTAAAGTAGATTTCGCTATTCCTTCAAACGACGATGCTACAAAATCAATAGCTATCATCGTTAACTACCTGACAGCTGCTATTATGGAAGGCCTTGAAGAGCGCTCTCAGAATAAAGAAGAAGTGGAAGAAGAAGAAGTAGCTGAAATAAGCACTCGCGGCATGGATATCGAAGACGAAGCTGATAAAGGCGAACGTCGTGGTGGTGCTGGCCGTGGCCGTCAAGGTGCCGGCGCAGGTGCTGGTCGCGGACAAGGCGGCACCAACCGTGGTGGTAGTGGCCGTGGCCCTGGTGGTGGCGGTAGCCGTCCGGGTGGCAATCGCCCTGGTGGCGGTGGTAGCCGTCCAGGGGGTGCCCGTTAATCTGTACGATTAACAGTATAGGTTCGCTTATACTTATATAAATATAACAGATTATTAAAGCCCCATATTTTGGGGCTTTAAGCTTAAAATCCGAATTTTGCACCTTATTTTTTAAAACCTTTCATAAAAACAAAAGATATATAAAATGAGTACTGTAACAATATCTGCAGCAGATGTGAACAAACTGCGCCAGCAAACCGGCGCCGGTATGATGGATTGCCGCAAAGCGCTGGTAGAAAGCGAAGGTGATTTTGAAAAAGCGATAGACTATCTGCGTAAAAAAGGCCAGAAAGTTGCCGCTAACCGTAGCGACCGCGAGGCTAAAGAAGGTGTGGTAATTGCTAAGGCTTCTGCAGATAATTCATATGGTGTAATCGTAAACCTGAGCTCAGAAACAGACTTCGTTTCTAAAAATGCTGAGTTCATCGCTTTTGCACAAAACCTGACTGATATAGCACTGCAAACTAAGGCCGCTTCCATAGAAGAGCTGAAAGCTGCTGCTATGGAAGGTGCTACTGTAGCTGATAAACTGCTGGAAATGGTAGCTAAAATAGGTGAAAAAATAGACGTAGTTCGCTACGAAACTATGAGCGCTGCTACAGTTGTCCCCTACATCCATGCCGGTTACCGCATAGGTGTGCTGGTGGCATTGAACAAAGCTGCTAACGATAACGTAATAGCTGCCGGTAAAGACGTAGCTATGCAAATTGCAGCCATGAACCCACTGGCTGTTGATGCTGAAAGCATATCTGCTGAAATGGTAGAGCGTGAAAAAGCCATCGCCCTGGAGCAAGTAGCTGCTGAAGGCAAAACAGGCGAAATGGCCGAAAAAATTGCCATGGGTAAACTGAACAAGTTCTTCAAAGAAAACACACTGTTGCCACAAGCTTTTGTAAAAGATGGTGGTAAGTCAGTAGCAGATTACCTGAAGAGCGTAGAAGCTGACCTGACAGTTGTTAGCTTCAACCGTGTAGCTGTAGGTTAATCTTACACATATTTTAAAATACTAAAGGCTACCATTTGGTAGCCTTTAGTATTTTATAGCCCGCCTCTTCAAGCAATAATAGCTTTAGCACCAGCGTTTTTATCAGTACATTTGAAGGTAGTTGTATCATATATGAATCTTATAAAGACATCACTTGCAACACTAGCATTCGGTACAGTTGCGCTTTCGTCAATGGCACAGGAAAGGCCCATTGGATATTGGCGCGCGCATATGCCATACAATTCGGCAGTAAGCCTTGCCAGCAACGGCAAGGAAATATTTGTAGCCACACAGAAGGCGTTTTACATTTACAATATCGGCACAAAAGAAAGTGAGAGCTTTAGTAAAGTAGAGGGCATGTCTGATGTCGGTATGTCCTGGATTGGTTATGATACCTACACATCTACCGCTATTTTAGCCTATGCCAATAGCAATATCGATCTTTACAAGGATGGCAGTTTTTATAACCTGCCCGAAATAAAAAACAAAACAGTATCTGGCAGTAAAAAGATCAACCGTATTTACACTGAACCCGGCCTGGCATTTTTAAGTACAGACCAGGGTATTGTAGTAATAGATTTAGAAAAAAGAGAGGTGAAAGAAACCTATTCTTTTTACCTGAACAACCAGATACTTCCTATCACAGATTTTACAGCTACCGGTAATTTTTACTATGCTGCTTCTACAAAAGGATTTTACAAGGCCAATAAGAATGCCGTTAACCTTCAATCCTTTGCTGCATGGACTAAAATAGACACGGGCAGAAGTTTTGTAGGTACTGCTATTTATAAAGACAAAGTATTTGTTACCGGTACTGATAGCCTATTCGTAGTACAGAATGATACGCTGAAATTCATCTACAGATCTGACACTAACACACGCCATATAGATGGTGGAGTCGATGGTTTGTTTATTACCGAAAACTATAAAAAGACCTTTAACGGTATGGTTCGTAAAATGGATGAAAACTTCCAATTTATCGATTCATTCAAAACGCCGGGGCTTTGCACACATGTGCTGCAAACAGACACTAACAATGTATGGCTGGCCGACGAGTTTAGCGGCATGAAAATCAGGGAACTTCGCGGCGACCCATATGGCATACTATTACCTGAAGGCCCCAGCCACTATGCCAACTTTGATATCTATGCCAATAACGGTGAGGTTTGGGTAGCACATGGTGGATATAATGACTTGATGGATATCAGCAACAGCAGTGCAGGGTTTTCTAGCTTTAAGAATGAGAAATGGACACAATTCCGTACTTATGAAAGCCCTGTTATCGGCAATGATAAATTTGATTTTATACGAATAATAAAAGGGAATGACGGCAACGTGTATGTAGGCTCTGCGCAAGATGGGCTGCTCATATTAAAACCTGATGGCACCACAGAAAACTATGCCAAAAATTCTTTTATAGACTCATCAGCTATGTCGGGCTCCTGGCATTGGGTAAATGGCTTTGCTTTTGATGATGATAACAACCTGTGGATAACCGTACACGGTGGCAAAAGGGAATTGGTAGTACGCACTAAAACGGGCTCTTACTACCAGATGGCTGTACCCATACCCCGTGGCCCCATACCTAATGCTGCAGGGCAGATAATAATTGACGATAATGGCCAGAAATGGTACACAACAACAGGCTCTACCGGTGGCGTTATAGTATATGATGATAACCATACACCCGAAAATGCTGCTGATGATAAATACCGTGCATTGTTAGCCGGTAAAGGCCTTGGTGGTTTGCCGGATAACGAAACGTATAGCATTGCAAAAGATAAGAATGGTGCTATATGGATAGGTACCAAAAATGGTATAGGTATTGTAAACTGCCCGGGACAGGTAATGACAGGTGGATGCGAGGCTGAGATACGCGTAGTACAATATGATGATTTTGCTGGGTACCTTTTTGAAAGCCAGCAGGTGAAAGCTATAGCAGTAGATGGCGCTAACCGCAAATGGATAGGTACGAATAATGGCGTATGGCTGGTATCGCCCGAAGGTGATAAAGTAGTGAACCGCTTTACTGCTGCTAATAGCCCACTACCATCAGACCTTGTGCAAAAGATAGAGATAGACCCCCTAACAGGCGATGTATATATAGGCACGGAAGATGGGCTGGTAAGCTATAGAGGTACTGCCACAGAAGGCGGTAAAGAAAATGCAGAAGTAAAAGCCTTCCCTAATCCTGTACCATCTGGTTACAGCGGCAATATTGCTATAAAAGGATTGGTAGAAAATGCCGATGTACGCATCACTGATATTTCGGGCCAGTTGGTATATCGCACGAAGGCTTTTGGCGGCCAGGCAGTTTGGAATGGTATAAACTATACAGGCCGCAGGCCGCAGTCTGGTGTTTATATGGTATTTATTACCAACAAAGATGGCTCTCAAACCCACGTTGGTAAGTTAGTATTTATGGAATAACCATGTTGCAAAACACACGGGGTATTGTTCTGCGCTCTGTAAAGTATGGAGAAACCAGCCTGATAACAAGCGTTTTTACCGAAAGCCAGGGGGTGCAAAGCTATATGGTGCAAGGTGTGCGTACCAGCAAGGCCAAAACCAACAAGGCTGCATTATTGCAACCGGCAACTTTACTGGAGCTTGTTATTTACCAAAAACCACAAGTAAACCTGCAGCGTATTAAAGAATATCAATATGCGCATATCTACACTTCGCTGCAGGAAGATATAGTGAAGAATAGCATAGCTCTTTTTTCGGTTGAGCTGCTACTTCGTTTACTGCCTGAACATGCCCAGCAACCCGAATTATTTCGTTTCTCATTCGAGTATTTTAAGCTACTGGATAAAATGGAAACCGTAAGTGTGGCCAATTTTCCCATTTACTTCATCATACAATGCGGCCACCTGATGGGATATGAGATAAGGGGCACTTATAGTAACATTACTCCTTATTTAAGTTTGCAGGATGGTGCTTATACAGAACATTTGCCTCCTATGGGGCCGCACTTGCAGGATGATGAAGCGAGGGCATTAAGCGCATTATTATCTGTAGAAGACCCTGCAAAGCTTAAGGACATACATATGAATGCTACTGCACGTTATCACATTATGGACTGGTATATTGCTTTCTTGCACCAGCATACGCAGCACTTGGGCAGCATTCGTTCACTGGCAGTGTTGCAGGCCGTTTTACACTAATCTTTTTTGCCGGCCATGCGGCGGCCTATACGACGTATATAGTTTTTGAAAAAAGAAAACTGGCCGAAAGGTATGCTTACTAGTAATACGGCCATGGGCCACAATATCGTAACTATCAGTATGTATACGATTATCCATATTGCACCTTTCTCTAATGGCAGCAGTGCCATTATTTTACGGCCCACATATCCGCAAAGGCTACCGCCAATGGCAAAAGTGCAGAGTATCAGCAATAACTGAAAACCATTTACTTTCCATTTATTTCGTAGCCTTTCAAACATATAGCTGGCTTTGTAGCGGTGCAAATCTAAGGCTTTATTCTATAAGCACAGATTGTATAAGTGCATCTATTTATCCAACTTTGACGCAATATTGCAGTGAGATGAGAAAAGTAGCATTCGTATTAGCGCATTTATTATACCTGTCGGCAGCCACGGCTCAAAACAGCAATTACCCGCAGGGCTATTTCAGAAATCCATTGGATATACCTATAATATTAGCAGGTAATTTTGGTGAATGCCGCCCCAACCACTTTCACAGCGGGCTGGATATAAAAACACTGGGTAAAGAAAACCAGCCGGTATATGCCGTTGCCGAAGGTTATATATCCCGCATTAAAATGGAACGCGGTGGTTTTGGACATGCACTGTACGTAACACATCCCAATGGGTATACTACGCTATATGCCCACCTCAACGATTTTATGCCCGACGTGCAGGCCTATATGAAGCGTGAACAGTATAAAAAAGAGAATTGGGAACTGGATATTTCTTTGCCACCGAATCAATTTCTTGTTAAGAAAGGCACGCAAATAGCATGGAGCGGCAATACAGGTGCATCTACAGCACCGCACTTGCACTTTGAGATAAGAAATACAGCTACAGAGCATCCGCTCAACCCTATGCTGTTTGGCTTTGAAATAAAAGATGATATAGCACCTGTACCTACGCAGATAGCAATATATAACATGGATAAAAGTATCTATGAGCAAACCCCCGTTATAGTTGCATTGAAAAAGCGTGCAGGCAACTATGTAGCCGATACAATAAAAACAGCAAACAAAAACATTGGTGTAGCCCTCCATGTGAACGACTATATGAATGGCAGCGACAATACGCTTACTTTCTATACTGCAGGCATCACCATGGATGGTGTGGAGCAAGGCCATATAAAGCTGGATGACATAGGCTACGATGTAACCCGTTACCTGCATGCTTATGTAGACTATAAAACGCGTAAGAGCAAAGGGCAGTGGTTGCAATTATTCTTTCAGCTAAAAGGAAATGCATTGAACCACTTATATACCTGGAAAGACAATAAAGGCATACTGAACATAGCTGATGGCAATGTGCATAAGCTGGATATAGATATGCAAGACGCCAATGGTAATACCAGCAACATTGTTGCTTATATACAATATAACCAGGGTGTAGATAGCACTACAGATGTATGCAATAGTTTCAAAGCACTACAACCCAATAAGTTTGAACATCCAAATGTGAACCTGCAACTGGATGATAAAGCACTGTACGATGACATGTGTTTTCAATTTTCCAGTAAAGGCGATGTGGTCAGTTTATCAGACAGGTTTCAGCTACATCAGCCCTATGTGCCGGTTCATACCTATTTCAACCTGCGGATAAAACCCAACAAAGCTATAGGCTTTGCGCAGCGCGATAAAGTAGCATTGATATACAGCGATGGTACAGACGAAAGCGGGAAATCTGCTGTTTACGACGCGGGATGGTATAAAACATCCGTTAGAAATTTTGGAAACTATCGCCTGGTGATGGATACACAACCACCGGTTATAAAGTCGTTGCAGAAACAGAACGCTGTTCTTACCAAAGCAAAGCGCATCAGCTTTACAGCAAAAGATGCCATTACTTCTGTAAAAAAATTCAGGGCTACTATTAACGGTCAATGGCTGTGTTTTGAGCAGCGTGGCGATGTATTCTTTTATACTTTTGACGAGCATTGCCCGAAAGGTAAAAACACGATGGTAGTAACTGCTACGGATGAAAATGGTAATACACAAACATTGAATTATACTTTTACAAGGTAACATATGGAATTAAAAGCAGGCGATAAAGCCCCCGATTTTAAAACAAAAGACCAGAACGGAAACATTGTTTCACTGAAAGACTTTAAGGGTAAAAAAGTAGCACTTTACTTCTATCCCGAAGATGATACACAGGTATGCACAGTGCAGGCTTGTAACCTGCGCGATAACTACAGCGAACTGAAAAAGCACGGCATCACCATCTTAGGCGTAAGCCCTAACGATGAAAAAAGCCATAAAAAGTTTGAAACAAAATATGAACTACCATTTACGTTGCTGGTGGATGAAGACTTGAAAATAGCCAACAAATACGGCGTATGGGCAGAAAAGGTGCTGTACGGCAACCGCCATATGGGTATTGTACGCAGCACTTTTTTGATAGATGAAGAGGGTAAGATACACCACATCATCAAACGTGCCTTATCCAAAATACATACCGACCAGATACTGAAAGCATGGGGATTTAAAAAGTAAACTTCACGCTGCCGAAGATGCCAAAATTTTTAAGCTGGGTTTCGTTGGGCAATGTTCGCGGTGTTACCCGCCATACAAAGTCGATACGAAACAGCTTTAATATATTCTCAACGCCCGTACCAAGTTCCAGGTACGGGTTTCCTTCTAAGGTGCGGAAGGTAAAACCTTTATCCAGGTTCAATTGTTTATTGGCATCACTGAGGCTGCCTATCACGCCTTTTGCGGTCCAGAACTGGCGGAATTTTAATTTCTTAATCAGTGGTATATAATTGAATAACCCACCACCTAAAGAATGTTCAACATTAAAACCAACATACTGATCGCTGATGAACTCATATTGCGTCATCATATTGAATGCATACTTATTGTAAGCATAAAATTCATTGCCCGGGTGTGCTTCTAACAATGGGTAAGGCAGGGTACCAAAATACTTTCCGCCAAATATATTCACGTATATAGAACCGAAAGGCGCTATACGGATGTTGTCGGATACTGTCAATATCATTTTCTGGTAGTCATATCCACCGTTCAGTACGCCTTTTAATCCCAAACCGTAACGAAATTCTACTATCGGGTATTTACTACCCAGGCTGGTACGATAGTAATTCCCTTCCAGAAATTTCTCCTTATATGCATAACGCAGTCGAATGTTTACTTCGGTATTGGTAACGATATCGGATGTATGGCCGCCTTCATCTTTAAATATACCAATATCAGGTAATGGGCTGTATGGGTCAAATTCTTTTCTAAAAAAAGTAAGCATATGGCTGAAGCCACTGTAATATTCTTTGTAATATTCCAATCTCGCATCCTTAGCAAAAATGAATTTGGGTGGTACTTCTGCTTTACGGATGGCCACACTGAAGATGTTATCATAGCTTACCCTATCATAATAGTTTACCGTACGGTCAATATCTGCTGTATAGGATGCAAATACATAAGAACGTGGTTGCCTGTTCAGCAGCCATAATCCAGATGCACTATATTTGAAGCGCTCGTCATTGGTACCATAGGCCACATAACCGTTCAGGTATATGTCTTTAAATAATTTAGGTGTAGTACCCATTGAAAAACGGAAACGGTGGCCTTCTACCTGGTTGTATGAATAAGTATTCCAGTATGGCCCGAACTCAACCGGCCCTGCTTTGATAACACCGGTTACCATCACCTTTGCAAAATTCCTGAAACGTGTATATTTCGGGTCTTGCTCCAGCGTATCAAACATATCATATATCGATTGTTCGCGGGTATTGAGTTTTTCATGGCGCAAACTCACCCATGTTTCAGGCTCCACATCACGGGCGGTATCTTCCAATACCACATCGGGTTTCAGCTTATTACTGTTTACCATCTCTACATTCTTCGCATCATCTACTACAATGTTTTTGTACGATGTGGTTTTGCGCGCAATAAAGCCTGGTGGTTTCAGAATAGTATTGCCGGGAGGTAAAAATTTAGCCGTGAAATTCTCTTTTACACAAAACCATAAGCTATCGCCGATGGGCCCATACTGCTTGTAAAATTCGGCTCCCTTCACCCAGTTGATATTTGCCTCCTTAGGTATCTCAGCAAATACATACTCCAACGCGTATACAGAATCTACAATGCGGATGGTACCCGAAAAACAATTCTCTCCCTTGCGTAGTGGTTCATAAGTAAGTACTATTATTTTATGTCCGTATGCCGCCTGGGTATCTATTATCTTGTATTTATAAAATGTGGGGCCGGCGTTGCTAACAGGGCTTACAAACTTTTTGTCGAAGAGGGCCATGTAATTATCATAGGGATTGATATCAAGATTCATGGTGCCCAGGTAGGTGTTGATGCTCTTGTTATTTACCCCACGAATATGGGTGGCTTTTATCAGTTCTTTTGTTTTCTTCGGTTTGCGCTGAAAGTAATAGTCACTCAATGCCTCGGTAAGGAAAAACGGAAGGTACTTATCGCCATCTTCAGTTGTAGCCATATTGTCGTAGATATAGCTAAGATTGCGCAGGTATGGTACAGGCAGGCTTTCAAATTGTTTCTTATCCAGGTTCAGCAGGTCTATCTCTATTTTGTTATAAGCTTCATAACGATAATTCTCTGTTTTATCCGGATTATTTACCGGCTTACGGGCTATCACTTTCTTCAGTAGCAATATGGCAGGATCTTCACCCGCCACTACCACTACTTCATTCAGTTTATTGGCCGTGGTTTCTAATGTTATGTATAGTTGAATGTTTCGCTCACTACTATTCAGTTCCCTGTATATTGGATTGTAGCCCAATGCCTGTATAATTAACGTATCGGAAGGAAGGGTATCTACTATCAATTCAAAATTTCCGTCCAGGTCGGCAGCTGTACCGGTAGCTTCAGCCCCTTTAAAGGCAATAGTAGCAAACTGTATAGCCTCACCTGTTTTCTTATCCTTAACGGTGCCGCGTATAGCGTAGCTGGTTGAGGCAGGTTTGGTTTGCAGCAAAGAATTATCTATGCTAATGGAGTCTGTTTGTCCCCATACACCTTGCCAGCACATCAACATGGCAACGACTACGATATAATACTTCCTGCAGAATACCATGTAAATTTCCCTATTCCATCACACTTTATAAGTTATTGTTTTCTAGTAGTTTTTTAAACCCTTTTTTATTTGATACTAATTTCGTGCCTAGGTTTAAAACTTCCGGCAAAAGGTAACAAAAATCCTGTACGCATCGTGCAATCAGTATATTTACAACGCAGTATGGACCTGGAATTATTTAAAAAAGAAGCAACAGAAAAAAGAGAGGAGCTAACAGCCTTCCTGCAAAAGCTGGACGATATTGTGCCGGAAGATATACATACTGTTGTGGATGAGGTAAATAGTACTGTTTGGAAAGATGTAGACTGTACCACATGCGCTAATTGTTGCAAAACCATGACACCTATTTATACCCAGCAAGATGTTACCCGCATTGCTACCCACCTGCGTATGTCACCCAAAGCATTTCGTGAAAAATGGCTGGTAAAGGAAGAAGATACCGGCGACTGGGTGAACCGCAACCTGCCTTGCCAGTTTTTGGTAAATAATATGTGCACTATATATGAAGTGCGCCCCGCGGATTGTGCTGAATTTCCGCATCACGACAAAAAACCTTTTGACCTGTATAACGATACCTATATACAAAATGTATATCGATGCCCTGCCACTTTTTTGATGGTGAGCCGTCTGAAGGACCGCGTAGAGGCAGAATATGAGTGGTAAGCCAATATATCCTTCCGGATGCACTATTAATTATCACTGCATCAGCACATTGCTTAACTTAGCCGCATGTCTGAAAAAAAGCTTTTTCTGCTGGATGCCTATGCGCTGATATACCGTGCGTATTATGCTTTAATTCGTAGCCCGCGTATTACCAGTACGGGCCGCAATACCAATGCGCAATTTGGGTTCACCACTACGCTGCTCGACTTGCTTAATAAAGAAAAGCCTACACACCTGGCTGTAGTATTTGATACCCATGCACCTACAGACAGGCATACAGATTTTACAGACTATAAAGCAAACAGACAGGAAGCCCCTGAAGATATAACGGCCGCCATACCGGATATTAAGCGTATTATAAAGGGCTTCAACCTGCCTTGTATGGAAAAAGATGGCTTCGAGGCCGATGATGTTATAGGGGCATTGGCACATGAAGCTGCCGACCTTGGGTACCAGGTGTATATGGTGACACCAGATAAAGATTACGGTCAATTGGTGCGCGAAAATGTATACATCTACAAACCTGCCTACCAGGGGGGCAGTGTTGAAATAATGGGTCCCGAGCAGGTATGCGCTAAGTGGAATATTAAAAGGGTAGAGCAGGTAATAGATATATTGGGCCTCATGGGCGATGCGGTAGATAATATACCCGGCATACCGGGTGTGGGCGAAAAAACGGCCGCCAAGCTATTGGCAGAATATGATACGCTTGAAAATGTATTGGCCAATGCCGACGGCATTAAAGGTGCATTAGGCGAAAAAATTCGCACAGGAAAGGATCTGGCTATATTATCAAAAAAGCTGGCGACTATTATAACTAATGTGCCCGTTTCATTTCATGAGGAAGATTTCAGGGTAAAGGAATTGAATAAAGAGAAACTAAGCGAAGTATTTACCGAGCTGGAATTTAAAACGCTGGGCAAGCGCGTACTGGGTGAAGAAGTGGTTACCGCTCCTGCTTTCAATCCTAATGCCCCGCTCGATCTCTTTGGCCAGCCTATTCAGCAAAAAGGCGGCTTCACTGCACCTGCAGCACCTAATGAAGCGCTGGCCGATGCTATTGAAGATATAGTACCGGTTGCCAGCCACAACGTAAACAATACCCCGCACAATTACATACTGGTAAAAGAAGCGGCAGAGATAGATACCCTTGTGCAGCAATTATTGCAGCAAAAAGAAATAGCCTTTGATACAGAAACGACCAATATAGATGCAAACCTGGCCGATATCATCGGTATGAGTTTTTGCTGGGAAAAAGGTACCGCCTATTATGTATGGCTGCCGGAAGACAGGGAGGCGGCAATAGCGGTGCTTAATAAGTTCAAACCGCTGTTTGATAAAGAAGATGTATTGTGGATAGGGCAGAACATCAAATATGACCTGACCATCCTGAAATGGTATGGCTTCGAACTGAAAGGTTCGATATACGATACCATGTTGGCACACTATGTAATAGAGCCCGATGGAAAACGCAACATGGATGCACTGAGCACCAAGTATCTTTCTTATGAACCTATATCAATAGAAACGCTCATTGGCAAAAAGGGGAAGAACCAGCTGAACATGCGTGATGTAGATATTGAACAGGTAAAAGAAGATGCTGCCGAAGATGCGGATGTTACACTCCAGCTAAAGCAGGTTTTCGATCCTATGCTGGATAAGCAGGAGGTACGTAAAGTGTTTGCTGAAGTAGAAAATCCGTTGGTGCCTATACTGGTGGATATGGAAGTGGAAGGCGTGGGTATAGATGTAAACTTCCTGAGAGAATATTCCAAAGAACTGGAGCGCGAAATAAAAATTGCAGAAGACAGTGTTTATAAACAGGCAGGCATCGTTTTCAATCTCGGTTCACCTAAACAACTGGGTGAAGTATTGTTTGAAAAAATGAAACTGGATGACAAGGCCAAGAAAACCAAAACGGGCCAGTATGCAACCGGTGAAGATGTGCTGGCAAAGCTGCGCAATAAACATCAAATCGTGGATGACATACTCGCCTTCCGCGAACTGAGCAAGCTGAAGAGTACGTATGTAGATGCACTGCCTACCATGATAAATCCACGCACAGGCAGGGTACATACCAGTTTCAACCAGGCAGTGGCAGTTACAGGCCGCCTTAGTAGTATCGACCCTAACCTGCAAAATATTCCTATACGCACCGACCGGGGTCGCGAGATACGTAAAGCGTTCATATCTCGTGGAGAAGGTTGGACACTTGTTTCTGCCGACTATTCGCAGATAGAACTACGCATTGTTGCTGCCATAAGTGGCGATGAAAATATGATAGAGGCTTTTATTTCAAATAAAGACATTCACACTGCTACAGCTGCTAAAGTATATGGCGTAGCCGAAGCAGACGTAACATTTGAAATGAGACGCGCTGCCAAGGCTGTTAACTTTGGTATCATATATGGCCAAACGGCATTCGGACTTTCTGAATCATTAGGCGTAAGCCGTACAGAAGCAAAGACTATTATTGAAAACTATTTTACTCAATATAGCTCTATCAAAAAGTATATGGATAACACCATAAACTTTGCCCGCGAGCATGGTTATGTAGAAACCCTGATGGGCCGCAAACGTTACCTGCGCGATATTCTTTCTGCCAACCAAACGGTGCGTGGTTATGCCGAACGAAATGCCATCAACTCGCCCATACAGGGCACAGCTGCCGAAATGATAAAGCTGGCTATGGTACGCGTACATCGCAAATTAAAAGAACAAAACTTGCGAACACGTATGATATTGCAAGTGCACGATGAGCTTGTATTTGATGTGCCCATGGAAGAATTGGAACTCGCAAAAAAACTAGTACAGGAGGAAATGGAAAATGCGATGGTGCTGCCACACAATGTGCCGGTACGTACAGAAGCCGGTACGGGCGCTAACTGGTTAGCTGCACACTAATATCATTTGCTTTGTTTTAATGGGTGTCTTTGTTCCCATTCACCTTCCTGTTGCTGGGAAGTGTTTTGTATGGCCAATACCGCAAGACGTATAGGACGGCTACGTATATATACAAAAGTGGAAAGATAATGCGGTTTGCAACCCAGGCGGGCCTTGGCATCTAATGCTGTGCGCCCGAGTATCAGCAGTGGCTTTTTCAATTTTATTGCCTGCTCTATACTGAAGAAAAGGATATTGAAATAAAGCTGTAAAGATGCGTTTCGGTTATAGTCGAAGCCTATGTAAAACATATCAAATGCTGCTGCTTTTTCCCATGCACTGAAAAAACCTACCATTTCTTCACCATCAAACATGCCCCATACCTTCAGGCTTTCGCCATAATATTCTTTCAGCAGTGGCAGAAAATCTTCACTAAGGTAACCAACGCGTGCTGTTTGCCTCTCGCAAACCTGCAGGTACAGTTCGTACAGTTTCTTTTTATTTTGCTTTACTTCTTGCCCGGAAAACTCTTTTACCTGTATATCTTTTCCTGCCTGCTTTATCTTTCGGAAGCGTTGTGCATATTTATGCTTCAGGGCTTTTTCATAATCTTCTATTGATTGCCAGGTGTCGGGTATATCCATTTCCATAGATATATCATTACGCAGCAAGATATATTTCGGCGCATAGTTCTGAAAATAAGGCACCAATGCCTCTGGTGTGTCTTTTACCAATACGGCATTGCTGCAGCTATTGCCTAATGCTGTATCGATAGCCAGCTTATATAGCCGGTAAACATCGAACATGCTCATATTTTCGCTCCAATAAAAAGAGGCTACATCGTGCCGAAACAAATGGCCCGCTACCAACAATTTAGGTGATGCAAAGGCAAACGCTTTCCAGCCAATTTTTTGCAAGGGTTTTAAGCTTGCTATATTCAGGTGCTTTTCTTTTACCTGCAATATCTGGAAGTAGGACGCGGCTACAGGTTTATCCTTTTCGTACAATAGTATATATAAGAAAGAAACATCTGGAAGCATTGCAGCTTCGGTAACAGATAATTGGGATGGATGCAGGAAATGATCTGCAGGTAGCATATCATGCCATTCCTGTGGCAATGCTGCCGCCTGTTCATAACATACAGCCCTGTAATTATCTTTTCGTGATATGCAATTGGTCAAAATATGTCTTTTTCCATCACTACGTGCGGAATACCTACTTCAGTAAATACGCTGCTGGTAGTATAATAACCCAGCTTTTTGTAAAATGGTTCGGCTATCTGCCTGGCATGCAGTATAATGGAAGCATATCCTTTTTCCTTGGCATAAGCTTCGGCAGCTTCTACCAGCATCCTGCCAATTCCCTGGCCTTGCCACCGGCTATGCACAGCCATCTGGCGTAGCTTTATTTTTTCCTCATCGGCTATAGGATGCAGCATCACGCAGCCAATCACCTCATTTCCATTTTCGGCTATAAAGATGTCGTTTTGAGCATCGGCGCTCAGGTCTTCATTTTTAAGAGATAGCCCTATCGGCTTTCGTAATATTTCTTCGCGGAGCTCATATACCTGCGGATACCTTTCATCCTGTATATTTATCCGGCTGATGACTATACCTTCCAAGAGGACGGGAGATTATTGAATTACTAAGTTAGTAACATTATTGCTTGTTACAGAAAAATCTACCATGGTTTCTTCCGCATACGGCAGGTTAGGGTTTTTCTTATAACCTGCACGGTAAGTGCCGGGTAATACTTTCAGTTTCAATTCTTTACCGCTTCCATCCACATTCAGGCTATAAAATATCCTGAATCTGTCGCCATATGGATAATACAAACTAACCTTACCCAACTGTTTGCTATTGTCTATTATTAAATCGCCTTCTTCAGGTATTTCTATACCATGAATGGTAC
Source organism: Azovibrio restrictus (assembly GCA_029255605.1). Classification (GTDB taxonomy): domain Bacteria; phylum Bacteroidota; class Bacteroidia; order Chitinophagales; family Chitinophagaceae; genus Polluticoccus. The sequence goes on along the minus strand of JANLJF010000048.1, from coordinate 30,606 downwards.
CAAAATCCAGGTCAAATGATTTGCGCCATGGGGGTAGCGTGTTTACCTCTACAAAATAGGTACCCGGATCATATTCAATACGTTCTGTAGTTTTTTGATATACAACAGGCGCACTGTCAAACCGTTTTACAACGCTTGCTTTATAGTCGGTCATAGGCCTCTTACCATTGCCCTGATATGCAAAGTCTATTGACCCTTTGGTTACCTGCACCAGCACTGTATTGTCTTTTGCGGGTTCCACCACTACATTCGGAACTACGAGGTTACTTTTGCCTGTTATTCTCAGGTTATACGTACCGGCTGTTATTTTTTGCGGGTGCGGCTTGCCATATACATCTACGGTACGATTAAATTTATGAACAGGCTTATTTGTCTTTACATCATATAGCACTATCTCCGGTGCCGATTGGTAGAATTTGTTTTTGCCGTCTGTAAATAGAACAATCAGGGTGTTTTCTTTATTGGTATTATCAGTGCTTTCCTGTTTTATTGTTTTCAGTTCCTGTGGTTTTGTGGTTTGTACCGGTGGTTTGGTAGCTACTGGTTTAGGTTGCGGTTTTACTGCCGGCTTGGGTTGCGGCTTAGGCGTTGTTATCGGTGGTTTTGTCGCTGGCACTGCTACCACAGGTGATGTAGGGGGTACTGGCTTAGGTTGCGGCTCATCAGGTATCGCCGGTAATTTGAAAGGTGGCAGGTATAATGGCGTATATTCCCTGGTAGCATAGTACACCGGCAAGCTGCGTACCGATTTTGCTATACTCATGCTCTCAATAATCTCTTTCGCCAGTTTCTTTTCCGGCGTAGGTGCCGGGTCATTGGTTCGGTTGGTAATGTCGCGCGTAGGTTGAGGAACCACTACAGGCGGTTGCTGCACGGGGGGCCGGGTTACTTCCGGTTTAGGTTTCGGGGGTTCTGCTGCCGGGGTTTCCACCTCCTGTGTCACTTTAAACTTAGGGATATCTACCTTCAATACACTGGGGGTATTTACAACAGCAGATTCCAGCAGCTTTTTATCTATGCGCTGCATCACAAACATTTGCCTGTACGCATCTACTATTTTACCCACCGCAGGTTTCAATTCATCTTCCTTGCTTACCAGCAGGTAATTGCCTAAACAATCATACTGCCCTTTCAGTGCAGCATCGTTTACAAGGCTTAGAATGTAGGGTTTAAATTCTATTTTTTTCGAAAGCAGCTTTTCCATCACCTCGCAGATGTTTCCTCCGCAGCTTTCCCCGCCGTCGGTTACCAGTATCAGGCTGTACATATTGCGTAAGGGGTCAGTAAGGTCATTTTCTACCGCTTCCTTCAATGAAAAAGCAATAGGGGAAACACCGATGGGCCGCAATGCAGCCAGCCGCAGCGACATCTGGGTAAGATTGTCTTTGCTGAACATCACCTCCCTTCGCGTATCATAGCAATTGTTTTCCTGAGCGGGATACTGGTGGCCATATACCCTCAGGGCAAACTCTACATCTTTATTTACCTTATAAAGGCTATCAATAAGTGCAGTAATAATACGCGATGCGGCATCAAAACGCCTTTCATTGCCTATCCATTTATTACCCATGCTCGATGAGCCATCCAGCAGTATCAGAATACGTGGTTGTTTTACATTTCCAGGGGCCTGGCCATGTACATAAAATCCTATTACCAGCAACAAAAAAACCAGTGCCGTCCTTACAGTCTGCATTATGTGAAATCCCGTTATTACAAACCTACACCAAATGGCTGAACATTAAATATTAAAGTCTTCCCGCCAAAGAGGGTTATCATTTTTTACAATAACATGTAAAAAACAAGTTATGCATATTATTGGGTCTATTTTACCCCCTGCACTGCCAAAATGCCTAACTTTGCAGCCTATTTTTATCATATGCCAGTTTCAACTCAGGTTGTAGAAGATGTAGTCATAAAGTTTGCGGGTGACAGTGGTGACGGGATGCAACTTACAGGTAGCCAGTTTACCAACAGTACTGCTTTATTAGGTAACGACCTTTCCACCTTTCCGGATTTTCCGGCAGAAATTCGTGCCCCACAGGGTACTGTACCCGGTGTAAGTGGTTACCAGCTACATTTTTCCAGCAACCGCATATATACCCCGGGTGACAGTTGTGATGTGTTGGTAGTTATGAACGCTGCTGCACTGAAGGTGAACCTGAAATCGCTGAAACCCGGTGGCATCATCATTGCCAATACCGATGGTTTCGATTCGAAAAACCTGCGTCTTGCAAATTATCCCGATGGTGTTAATCCTATCGAGGATGATTCGTTGACCAATTACCAGCTTTTCAAAATAGACGTTACCAAACTGACCCGAGAGGCCCTGAAGGAAATACAGATGGGCACCAAAGAAAAAGACCGTGCAAAAAACATGTTTGTATTGGGCTTTTTGTATTGGCTCTACAACAGGGATATGTCTTCTACCATTGCCTTCCTACAGGATAAATTCGGGAAGCGCCAGGAAATATTTGACAGTAACCTGAAAGCACTACAGGCAGGCTACAACTATGGCGATACGGTAGAGGCTTTTACCACGCGATATAAAGTTGAAAAAGCTAAATTACCTGTCGGAAAATACAGGGGTATAACGGGGAATGCCGCGCTTGCATATGGCATTGTAGCTGCAGGCGAAAAATCGGGCTTACCTATATTCTTAGGTACTTATCCTATTACACCGGCATCAGATATTCTGCACGAATTATCCCGTTTCAAAAACTTTGGCATCCGCACCTTCCAGGCTGAGGATGAAATAGCAGGTATCACATCTGCCATTGGCGCTTCTTATGGTGGCAGCTTAGGCGTTACTACCACATCGGGCCCCGGTATGGCACTAAAAACAGAAGCGATGGGCCTGGCAGTGATGCTGGAAATACCATTGCTAATTGTAAACATACAGCGGGGCGGCCCTTCTACCGGCTTGCCCACCAAAACAGAACAGAGCGACCTTTTACAAGCGTATTATGGACGTAATGGAGAATGCCCCATGCCTGTCATTTCGGCTTCCACGCCAAGCGATTGCTTTGATGCTGTATTTGAAGCAACAAGGATAGCAGTGCAGCATATGACACCGGTTATCTTCCTGAGCGATGGTTATATAGCGAATGGTGCGGAACCCTGGCGTTTTCCCCAATCGGCCGACTTGCCTGCTATAGAAGTAAATTTTAAAACAGCACTGGCAGAAGGGGAAGAGAAATTTATGCCCTACCAGCGCGATGAAAAACTGGTGCGCCCATGGTCTGTTCCCGGTTATGCAGGTTTGGAGCATCGTATAGGTGGCCTTGAGAAAGAAGACATTACCGGCAATATTTCTTACGATCCCGAAAACCACCAGCATATGGTGAAAACAAGGGAAGAAAAGGTAGCCCGCATTGCCGATTACATACCGCTGCAAACACTTGATAGTGGCCCTGAAACAGGAGATGTACTTGTATTGGGTTGGGGCTCTACTTATGGTGCAATCAAAAGTGCTGCATCAGAGCTGCAGGCACAAGGCAAACAAGTTGCACATGCACATTTGCGCCATCTGCGCCCATTCCCCAAAAACCTGGGCGACATACTTAAAGGCTATAAGAAAGTACTGATACCAGAGATTAACAATGGCCAATTGATTAAAATTATCCGTGATCAATATCTGATAGATGCTGTAGGATACAATAAAATTAAAGGTGTACCTATCACAAGAGCCGAACTGGTAACCGCTATAACTGAATTATTATAAAACAAAGGGGCTAATAGCCCCTTTGTTCTTCGTCTTTTACATCGTCCAGCGTCGATTTATCTATCACATACAGTGGCCTGTTGCGCACATTGCTGATGATACGGCTGATGTATTCGCCTATGATACCCAGCGACAATAGCTGCACACCACCAAGGAAAGTAATACTGATGATGGTAGATGCCCATCCCGGTACGGTACGTGCATCCATAAAGTACGCCCATAGTGCATACACACCTATCAGGAAAGATATAACGCACACCGCAAAGCCAAGCTTTGTAGCCACTTTCAAAGGTGAATCTGAAAAGGCAGTGATGCCATTAAACGCAAGGCGCAGCATTTTTTTGAAAGGATAATTAGTTGTGCCAAACCTGCGCTCATCTCTCTCAAACATCACATAGGTGCTTTTAAACCCAAGCCATGCTATCTGCCCCCGTATGTATTTATCATACTCCTTCATTTGCTTCAGGTATTCCAGCACATCCCTGCTTATCAACCGGAAATCTCCTACATCCAATGGTATCTCAAAACTAACCAGGCGGGCCATCAGCCTGTAAAATATTTTGGCTGTCACTCGTTTGAATCGTGTTTCGCCTTTGCGTTTACTGCGCTTGGCATATACTACTTTATAGCCATCCTGGTATTGCTTATACATTTCCGGTATCAACTCAGGTGGGTCTTGCAGGTCGCCATCTATGGTTACAATTGCTTCGCCACGTGCGGCATCCATACCTGCTGTTATAGCTATCTGATGGCCAAAATTGCGGGAAAAGGTTATGTAGTGCAGCTTTGAATCTTTGCTGCACACTGCTTTTAGTTTTTCCAGAGAACTATCCCGGCTGCCATCATTTACAAATATGATCTCGTAATTATCGGTGATGCTTTGGGCGGCTTCAGACATTCTCCGTACCAGTTCATCAATGATCATTTCTTCATTGTAAACAGGTACTACAATTGATAATGCTATCGGATAATGTTTTTTCATTAGATTTTAAAGATTGTTTACTGGTGCCTTAATCTTTATTATTTGATAAACCTTTACATCACCGATAGACTCTACTATTTCAAAATCGTAATTTCTATTTATATGCTCTTTTATGGAAGGACTAAAAATAATGACCTTATCTGTGGGCACTAAATTATTGACATCTTTATATGGCAACTTAGTAGGATGTATTTTGAGATAGTAATTAATATTTTGGTCTGTTTTACTATCGTTTGTGAAAAGGTAACCATCTACCTTACGTTTTCCTTCTCTTACACTTTTCATATACAATGCCATACTACTGTTTTCATCAGTACCCGTATGAGGCGATAAGACAAAGTCTATTATATTATAATACGGAAGGACAAATATAAATACCAATATAGACACATATGCTATAGTCCGTACTTTTTTACTTGCAAGGCTATGCATCGATACATAGCTCATTATATAAGAAACACCGATAGCCGTAATAACAGCCATTATAGGAAACACCGGCAGATCGTACCAATACAGTTTCGATTCGGAGGCTGAAAGAACAAAATAAAATATTACAACTACTAATGACAAATAGATAGTCAGGTTTTGTATCACTTTATCGGCAGATAGTACACCGATGACGATACCCAATAAAAACAGCATTATCCAGAACGTGAAATGCGCAGTGGAAAGCAAGGTAACATAAAACATAGGCCCTCCGCTGTGTCCTTCTATCACCGTTCCAAACCTGCCACTTATTTCATTCTCCATTACGGCAGCAATGTATCCCGGGTTATAATGCTCTCTCAGTAAATAATATCCTATGGTAAGAAATAAAAAAACACCCAACCCTATGTAGAAATAACGGTTATTAAAAATATTCGCTAATCTGCGTTGTATCAACGTGTATATGAAAAGAGCCGGCAAGAAGAAAAAGCCAGCTATACCCTTTGTAAGTATAGCCCCGGCCATATATATAAAGAACCATAGCAAGTATTTTCCTTTGTCTGTTTGCAAGTACAGGAAATACATAAAAATATATGCTGTGGTAAAAAAGGCAAGCAAAGCATCGTAATCGCCCGTACGGGTGCCATGCTGCTTTACGTATCCGCCTGTGGTTACCAATACAAATGCAGCTATAAAGGCAGTTCTTTTGTTTCCCGAAGTTTTGTTGGTAAACCAGAACACAAGAAAAAATGTACAAATAGCAGCCAGTGCCGATGGTATACGTATACCTAATTCACCGGTTCCGAAAACTTTCATTGATAAAGACATTAGCCATATCATCAATGGTGGCTTGGTATTCCACATATCCGGCCGGTAGTCATAAGTAGTTACCCAAAGGTTACCGGTTTGCAACATTTCAAAAGCATTACTTGCAAGACGTGATTCATCCCAGAGCTCTACAGGCATATCCGTCAGATGTGCAAATACAGGTAATATAATAACCAGCGTAAGTAAAATAATCCAAAGATGAGGCTTAATAAACTTCATTAGTAATAAGCAATAACGTATAAAATCAACTTTTCTTTTTCAAAATTGTTATCACGCTTATGAAAGTGACCATTTTCTGGTTTCGTCGCGACCTTCGCCTGGATGACAATGCCGGTTTATACCAGGCATTAAAGTCAGGTTATCCTGTGGTACCTGTCTTTATTTTTGATACCAATATACTTAACGACCTACAGGAAAAAGCAGATAAACGGGTAGCTTTCATTCATGACACGCTGCAAGATATGCAGAAAAAGCTAAGAGATGTGGGCGCTTCTTTATACGTATTCCATGATACACCGGTGGAAGCCTATAAAAAGCTGCTGTCAAAATATAATGTGCAGGCAGTGTATACTAATACCGATTATGAACCGTATGCCCGCCAGCGAGATGAGGAGATAGCGAAGCTGTTGTTGGATAAAAATATCCCCCTCTATAGCTACAAAGACCAGGTGATATTTGAGAAAAATGAAGTGATAAAAGATAATGGCCAACCCTATTCTGTGTATACACCTTACAGCAAGCGATGGAAAGAAAAGTTGACGCCATTCTTCCTTAAGCCATATCCCTGCCATAAATACTTTGATAACTTCAGAAAGCAGAAAGCTATAGCTATACCAAGGCTTGAGGATATAGGGTTCAAACCTGTTGATTACGATGTCGTTAGTCCTGTACTTAATGAAGCTATTGCTAAAGATTACGACAAAACCCGCGATATACCATCTATAAAAGGTACCACACGGCTGAGTGTCCATTTACGATTTGGTACTATCAGCATCCGCCAGTTGGCAGCGCAGGCACACCGCCTGAATGAAAAACTACTGAACGAATTAATATGGCGCGACTTTTACCAGATGATCATGTGGCACTATCCCAATATTGTGATGGACTCCTTTCACAAGGAGTATGACAATATTAAGTGGCGCAATAATGAAAAGGAGTTTCAGTTATGGTGCGAAGGTAATACAGGCTACCCCATAGTAGACGCGGGCATGCGAGAGCTGAATGAAACAGGCTATATGCATAACCGTGTAAGGATGATAGTTGCCAGTTTTCTTACCAAGCATTTGTTAATAGACTGGCGATGGGGAGAAGCTTATTTTGGCAGCAAATTATTGGATTATGATCTGGCGAGTAATAATGGTGGCTGGCAATGGGCAGCGGGTAGTGGCTGCGATGCGGCGCCATATTTCCGTATTTTCAATCCATACCTTCAAACAAAAAAATTCGATCCTGAACTAAAGTATATAAGGAAGTGGGTGCCTGAATGTGAATCCCCATCATATCCCAAACCAATGATAGAGCATGATAAAGCCCGAGAAAGGTGCCTTACAGTTTATAAAGCGGCTGTCAAACTGAAGCCCGATAGCTAACGATTACATTTCAGGCACATAGATACCCAGGCGAATGGCTTCTATCACTATACCCACTATGTTTTTCACTTCCATCTTCTCCAGTATCTTCATACGGTAACCTTCTACGGTGCGGGCACTAAGAAATAGTTTTTCGCCTATTTCCTTATTGGTATATTCCTGGCATATCAGCCTGATGATGTCTTTTTCTCTTTCAGAGAATTCTGCTTCTTTTTGTTTCTTCTGGTTGTTGTGCCTGCTGAAAGCTATCAGCTTGGCCAGCTTGCCCGATGTTTGCTTACAATAGTAGGGCTGATTTTTAAAGGCCATGTGTATGGCTTCTATTACTTCGGTTTTATCTGCATTTTTCAGCAGGTAGCCTATGGCACCGGCTTCCAGCATTTCCAGTATCAGTTCCTCATCATCAAACATTGAAAGGGCTATCACTTCTATCTGCGGATGTTTTTCTTTTATGTAGCGCGTCGCCTCTACGCCATCCATCATCGGCATTTTGATATCTGTAATAACCACATCAGGTTTCAGCTGGTCTATAATACCCACCAGTTCTTTACCATTATGTGCTTCCCCTACTATATGTATGTTTTCCGATTTTGCCAGCATCAGGCGCAGCCCGTCCCTGAATATTTCATGATCGTCTGCAATAGCTACTGAAATAGGAATGTTTGTTTGTGCCATATTTGTTAGTTGACGGGTATTTCAAAAAAATACTGGGTCCCCTTTCCCGGTTCTGAAATAAAATTAAATGTCGAATTCAATACTTCGGCACGGCTTTGCAGGCTTATCAGGCCAAGGCCATTATTGTTTTTCACCTGCTGCTCATAATCAAACCCGTTCCCGTTATCTGCAGACATCAGTAATACTTTATTGTCCTGCCGTTTCATCTCAATAAGCAATTGTGATGCATTGGCATGTTTTATCGTATTATGTATGATCTCTTGCAGCATCCGGTAAATGTTTACCTCGCTTTCCTTGTTCAGCTTCACTTCTCCCGATGTGCGAAATATTATATCCAGCTTATGTATATCCCTTAGTTTGCCTACCAGTTCCTGCAGCGCTTTTACCAATCCTTGCCTTACCAGTGTATTGGGCAGCAGGTTGTATGATATTTCCCTTGTCTTGGTAAGAATATCATCTATATGTTTCGTAGCAAAACTTACAATTTTCTTGTCGTGGTCTATATCCGATTCCAGGTGGTTTATCTGTATCCTCACGGCCGATAGGAGCGGGCCCAGTTCATCGTGCAAATCGGTAGCAATGCGTTTCCGTTCATTTTCAAGCAGTGCTATTTCTGCTTTTATTTTTTGTTTATACAGGTCTACATTCCGGCGCTGGTGCTTTATCATACTAACGATAAAGTATATGATGATAACGCCCAGAACGATTGCAGCTATCGCAACGGCAGTATAAAAGTTAGCTTCTGAGGTATGCATAGTATAGCCAGCGCTAACAATATATTATATCCCACATTCATGTAAGATTGTATTACAAAAATATTGTTTTTGATTGCCTTTTCAGGTGCGTAATAATAAAAAATTTCGGTCAATACCTTGTATGAAAAAAATATGATCACCGAGATGCATATAATAAAAATAGGGTGCCGAACGATATCACCCCTGTCGTTTACAATAAGCCAGTTGAGCTGGTTTACAGATAACAGTACCAATATAAGTGAATAGCATACCTGGAACAAGGGGCTAAACCTTGTAAAGCCGCAGATCACTACCTTATCTATTATCCAAAAAACAGTCATCAGGCCTATTAATGTATAGAAGATCTTTTTTGAGCGCAGAATGTTCTTCCATAAATGAAACTGCCATGCAAACAGCAGGAATTCACAGATGTAATAAAAGTTTACAGGTATCATGCTGTTATTGTAAAAAACGGCATAACAGAGCAGTTCATTCACAAAACCGATACCTATAAGATATAATAGGGGGTGGTAAGATGCCGGTATTTTCCGGTATCTTACCAATCCTGCAATCAATGGCAATAGGATGCTTAGGCTTAATAGAAAAGCAATGGCTTTTTGCATTCCGTAATTTCCTCAGGTCTTTATTTTATTTACTATGGATAACGTTGGCCTTCTTCTGCTACCAATACACTTGTGCCGGTAGGCGCTTCCGTTAACATTGCCGGGTTTTCTACTACTCTTTGCATAATATCTTTACCATCACCATCTACACCTACCAATACAAATTTTGCTTTCTGCTGGCCATCCAGTGCCATATAGATACGGAAGCCCACTGCCTTTTCCTGGCATAACAGGGAGTCGATCGTTTTCAGATTGAATGTTTCATACAGTGGCAATACATTTTGACCCCTGCGTTCCGGAGCCAGCAGCATTTCCCTTTGCGCTGAAAAAGACTGCGTCATGGTCCGCGCCATATCAAGTGTTATAAAATGGTTTTTACTATTGAGCGTTGAGGCATAGGGCGTTGGTGCCGGTTTGTTTTCTATACATTTTACACATCCACCGCCAGGTATTTCGCCCGAACAGGATGCTAAGCCCGCCAGCAATATACCTACTGCCAGCAAGTTTGTAAACGATTGGATTTTGAGCATAAGAAGTTTTTTGACCATTGTAGAATTTTTTAATATCCAAAAATAACAGGGTTTTCCGTAATGTCTATGCGTATTTCTACGTATAATTTTTCAGTTGCCAATACATGTATTTCCAGTATCAGTGCTTATAATCCTGCTTCTTGCCTATTCTATGTTTGTAATACACTACCGGAGTGTATAGAGGATTTTTTCATCACCAAAAAATACATATTATGGCAACGCTTAAAAAAGAAAGCTTGCAAGGGGTGCAACTAGAGAGAGAAAAAATGCACTTATTGCTGCTGCAAAATCCCAACTACTTTGGGAATCTATCTAAAACGAATCCGCTGTTCAACGAGTTCAAGCCGGTAAAGATCATCAACGGCAATACGACCTATGAACAGGTGACTTGCGTGGGCTACAACCCACAAATGAAAACACTGACCGCAATTGTAAAAATTAACCAGAACAACGGCTACAGCGGCGGCCCATGTACCGCAGGTAGCAAAGAGTACGTTCGTTTCTACATCGACTATCAACGAAATGGCACATGGAAAGACCTTGGTATTGTAAGCTTCGATGCACACGATTTCAGCCACACTACCAGCAATTCACTTTGCTACGCCGTAAACCAGGCTTTCAATCCTGAAGTTACCAACTGCTGCGGTGATAAACCCGTGTTACCTATCGTCCGCGCCATCCTTTCCTGGAATACTGCACCAACCGCAAATGACCCTGATTATGTACCTGTATGGGGCAATGTGCTGGATGTAAATATTCAACTGGCGCCTAAAAATAGCTGGATATGCTGGCTGAAAGGCAACCTGAAGGACATAGGCCTTACACTGAAAGATGACCAGATAAAACTGCTGGCTGAGAAAATACCGCAAATACCCCAGGCATTGGAGCTAAAAACGGAAGAGATAGAACTGCCGGAACTAATGAAGCTTTACAGCAAAGAGGTAGAAGAAGAGCGTATCGGTTTCACCACAGTAGCCAAAGCCCTGAATGCCGGCGCCCCATCATTCGAGCTTTCTAAAAACTTGAAGCTGAGTGGCATTAACCTGAGCAAGTTGGTAGACTTTGTACTAAAACCCAAATTCAACACTACTTATGAAGAGGTGAAATGCGTAGGCCTCAACCGCGATACCAATCGCCTGTATGCTACCGTACATCTTAAAAAGCCATCGGGCTACGCAGGCAATCTTTGCAGCAAAGGCAGCAGGGAATATGTAGCATTCTATATGGACTTTGGTAGCGGCTGGCAATTCATGGGTACTTCTTCTGTAGAGGTGCACGATGTAACCCCTATGCCAAATGGCGGACTGTCTTACCATGTAGAGCTACCGGTAAATCTTACCGAGTATCAAAAGCAGAAATGCAGCGAAACCTACTTTGCAAAAGTACGCGCGATACTATCGTGGAACCTACTACCACCGGACAACCAACCGGGCTGGGTAGCGCCCTGGGGCGATTGGGAAGAAGCCTGGGTAGAGATACGCCACAGGCAAGGCACACAGGGTACAGGTAAAAAACCTATCATCACGGCCATAGGTAATATACCGGCCAAAAAGGTGAGCAAGATAACCGGTAAGATAGATAAGACCCTGGATGCACCCGATGCTACGGTAGATAACTTCGATGGCTTCTCATTCAATGGTACTATTCCTATCACAGGTGTGATACCGGAGCATCCGGATTCAAATAATGTAGGTGCGGCACAACTGCAGTATAAAATAATGCTGAAACGCGCATCGCAACCCGATAGCAGCTTTGTTCCAGTCAGCACACCTTTCACCGTGCTGAAGAATGTGATAGCAGGTGGTATGCTCAGTCAATACATAGAGCCAAATACACCGGATGCTGCAGGCAACTATCACTACTTGGTAGATTATAATGCGCCAACCATTGTTACCGTGCATGGCGACCTGTTGGGTGTCATCTCTGTTGCCGATTCAGATGTATATGAGTTTTACCTCGAAACATCTGAAGGCTTCACCAGTGAGCGCTGCCGTATAAAGGTTGACAAGCATGCGCCTAAAGATGTACGCATCAAGGTAAATGGTTCTGAAGACTGCGGTACGCTGGTAAAAGGAACAGACATAACCGGTACTTACAGCCTTGCCGATGATGAGAACAACTGCCATAGCGTAGCGTTCGAATTCATACAACTGCGCAGTGGCGATAGCACCACATTCAAAGTAGATGGTGTTGTACGCAGTTTCGGTTCGCAGATCACCGTTCCGGGTACAGGCAAAACCGGTAACTGGGCTATGACCACAAACAATGTGCGCAAATGCGGATATAACATAAGGCTGTATGCATATGACAAGACACTGCTATGCTATCCTTTCGTATCCTACGCATATACCTTCTATCAACAATATGCTGTAGATACTATCGGTTTCTGCCTCAACGAAGCATAAATAACATATCCCTATTGCTAAAACGAAGAGCCACCGCGTCTGCGGTGGCTTTGTTATTATTTTACCCAGCCCAGCCTTCCCTGTCCAGGCTGCGGTACTGTATAGCTTCAGCCAAGTGTTCTGGTCTTATTTCTTCGCTGCCGGCCAGGTCGGCTATGGTGCGCGATACTTTTAATATCCTGTCATATGCCCGGGCCGATAGGTTGAGCCTGTCCATTGCTGTTTTCAGCAGTGTTTGCCCTACACTGTTTATCACGCATATTTCTTTCAGTTGCTTGCTACTCATCTGTGCATTGGCATAAATACCTTGCTGTCCTTCAAAGCGCTTATCCTGTATATCACGGGCTTTCAGTACGCGTTCGCGTACAGCGTCGCTATGTTCAGATGTACGTTGCGATGATAGTTCATTAAATGAAACAGGCGTTACCTCCACATGCAGGTCTATCCTGTCCAACAGTGGACCCGATATTTTATTCAGGTAGCGCTGTACTACCATCGGGCTGCAGGTACATTCTTTTTCAGGATGATTGAAGTAGCCACATGGGCAGGGGTTCATCGAAGCTATCAGCATAAAGCTGGCAGGAAAATCAATGCTCACTTTAGCACGCGATATGGACACACGTCGTTCTTCCATAGGCTGGCGCATCACTTCCAGCACTGTACGTTTAAATTCCGGCAGCTCATCAAGAAACAGTACACCATTATGCGCCAGCGATATTTCTCCCGGTTGTGGCATGCCACCGCCACCCACCAGCGCTACATCACTAATAGTATGGTGCGGCGAACGGAACGGGCGTTTGGAAATAAGTGAAGTATTGACAGGCAGCTTACCCGCTACCGAATGTATCTTGGTTGTTTCCAGTGCCTCGTGCAGGCTAAGGGGTGGTAGTATCGTTGGCAGTCTTTTTGCCAGCATGGTTTTACCCGCACCGGGCGGGCCAATAAGTATAGCATTGTGTCCGCCAGCGGCGGCTATCTCCAATGCACGCTTCACATTCTCCTGCCCTTTTACATCGCTGAAATCAATATCAAATTCATATTGCGAATTATAGAACTCTTCGCGTGTATTTACAGATACAGGCGTTAAGCTAGCTGTACCGTTAAAGAAATCAACTACCTCTTTTATACTACTTACGCCATATACATCCAGGTTGTTAACCAATGCAGCTTCGCGGGCATTCTCTTTTGGTAGTATCAGGCCCTTGTACTTTTCTGTGCGGGCTTGTATGGCTATGGGCAATGCACCCTTTATAGGTTGCAGCGAGCCATCCAGCGATAGCTCACCCATTATGATATATTTATCCAGATCATCGGCAGGTAATTGTTTTGTTGCCGCCAGCATCCCAATGGCTATGGGCAAGTCATATGCAGAGCCTGCCTTGCGTATATCGGCAGGGGCCATGTTTACCACCACTTTATTACGAGGACGATCGTAGCCATTATTTTTCATGGCAGAGAGCACACGCTCTGTACTTTCCTTTACAGCATTATCGGGCAGGCCTACTATAAAATAGCCTGTTGTGCCACCCACTACTATGTCTACTTCTATTGTGATAGTGATAGCCTCTACACCATATACCGCGCTACCGAAAACTTTTACCAACATAATGAGGAGCTAATTTATAACATAAAATGCTGTGTAATTTTATATAATTTTAATAACATAGCATTTTCGCCAACCCTAATGAATTTTTGATGGCACTGACCGCAACTGAAAAGCTGGATATCACTAACATCGGACTCATGCTTATTTCAGGTATCATAGCTATGATACTCCCTTTCGAGCTTTTTCTTTTTTCCTATGCCATACTCGGGCCGTTGCATTATTTCACAGAAATATCGTGGCTGCACGATAGGAAGTATTATACCAAAGAACGCTATGATGCCATTATCCTTATTGTCATCGGCTTACTGATGACCTTGCGCTTTTTCGATAATTTTCTGGAAATCGATTTCCCTCCCGGCTTCGATGCTAACCTTGCTTACATAGCACTTTTATGTTCGGTAGTGTTTGTTACCGTCAAAAATAAATTTTACCGAATAGGCGGTATTATATTATTAATATTCTCTTCGCAGGTATCACAGCATTTCTATTTATTCTTTTCAGTCTTTTTGCCCACGCTGGTGCATGTCTATTTTTTTACGGCATTGTTTATGTTATATGGGGCATTAAAAAGCCAGAGCCGCTTTGGCATCTTAGCAGTAGTATGTATGGTGTTATGCCCTATCCTATTGGCAGTCATTTTCCCTGATAGAACTTTTTATGCGCCCACATCCTACAGCATGGAGGCGTATAACCCATTTAAAGTGGTAAACATAAACTGGTTGCAAAATGTAAATGGTATAGAAGCCCAGGAGAGTATGGCAGCTTGGGATAATATCATTTTTCATTCCATGGAAGGCATCTTGCTGATGCGCTTCATTGCATTTGCTTATACTTATCATTATCTCAACTGGTTTTCTAAAACCAGCATCATTCAATGGCATAAGGTACCTAAGGTGCGCTTTATTGCTGTTATCATTTTATGGCTTATCAGTATTGGCCTTTACATTACAAACTATGCTATGGGCTTGCAGTGGTTATTATTTGTAAGCTTCCTGCACGTATTATTGGAGTTGCCTTTGAATGTGACCAGCATTATAGGCATCGGCTCTTATTTTAAATCCCGCTTATTTAAACCTGCTTCGGCATAGAATCATTCTTCTTATTTTTGTTTCATGAGCAATACAGTTCTTTTTACTAAAGAAAATGGCATTGGGTATATCACACTCAATCGCCCTGAAAAATATAACAGCTTTAACCGCGAAATGGCATTAACCTTTCAGCAACACCTGGATGACTGTGAGAATGATGAAGCGGTACGTTGCATATACGTGAGCGGTGCCGGCAAGGGCTTCTGTGCAGGGCAAGACTTATCTGAAGCCACCGACCCCCAAGGTCCGGAACTGGAAGCTATTGTCCGGGAACATTACAATCCTATTATCCGGAGGCTTCGTAAAATAGAGAAGCCCATCATAGCAGCAGTGAATGGCGTAGCAGCAGGAGCAGGAGCCAACATTGCATTGGCTTGTGATATTGTATTAGCTGCGAATAGCGCTACTTTTATCCAGGCTTTCAGCAAAATAGCTTTGATACCCGATAGCGCAGGTACCTTCATACTACCACGCCTGGTAGGCATGCAGCGTGCACTGGCACTTACGATGCTGGGCGATAAAGTAACTGCAGAAGAAGCAGTAGCTATGGGCATGATATACAAAACCTTTGCCGATGAAAGCTTTGAACAGGAAACAAAAAAGATAGCAGCAACCCTGGCTCAAATGCCAACTAAAGGTTTGGGTCTTACTAAACGCCTGATAAACGAAACATGGAATAACACATTGGAACAACAACTGGACCGCGAAAAGGAACTGCAGGTAGAGGCCGGTGCTACGTACGATTTTAAAGAAGGCGTGAATGCTTTCCTTGAAAAGCGCAAGCCGGAATTCAAAGGCAAATAGCTTTTAGTGCCGATATTTAAAAGCCCTCTTCCGCAAGAGGGTTTTTTATTTTACTATACGCTTTATAGCCAGATTACCATTATCACGTCATTTACCGTATTGCCTGCACGATATATCCAGCTAACCAATTGCAGGTAGGGCACCTTGTATGTTTTCATTGTATTCAGATGCATGTGTTCTTACCAACTTCTCTACTATGGCAGCAGTCTGGTCGGGGTAATCTACGCTTACCGCTTCTCCCGCCATCAGCCACCATTGTATGCGGTCGTAATATTTCCTGTTCAGGCATTTTATTACCGGCACGCCCAGTGTTTCCAAGGCAGCAGCGTTACAGTGTTGTTCATATTGCTGCTGCATAGGTATTACCAATACCTTTTTCCCTAAGTACATCGCTTCTGCGGGGCCTTCAAAACCTGCACCGCAAAGTACGCCGACACTTGCTGCCATGCTTTTTATAAACGCTTTGTTTTCTATTGGCTGCACATATACATTCTTAAAGTTGAATGCTTCTTTATTGTGTTTTGAAAACACTTCCCACTTCACATTTTCAAATACGGAAAGGTGTTCTACCAATGCCTTGTCATCATATGCAGGCAGGTATACGGTGTAATGGCCCGCATTGGTAGGCTTCAATTCCCGTATCTCTTTTCTTATAACGGGCGTATATATTTTAGATGAGTAGGCGCGAAAATGAAAACCATAATAATCAGTAACGGGTGCATAGTGCTTTAGTACTAATTCGCCCTTCCAATCTTTGAATGCAGGTACAGGCGCATTGGGAGATAACACGGCGCTTTGATGGCTCAGGCCGATGCATGGCTTATTTTTCAACTTGCATGCCCATGCCGATACAGCATCAAAATCATTTACTACCAGATCGTATTCTTCCACCGGCAATTGCTTAATATCTCTTATCAGCCTTGGCAGGTTCGATTTTTTCAAAGTCTTCCATATATCCACACCACCATTCTTTCCAAAAATAAAGCTCATGCCATACAGCTTATATTTTACCGGAAAGGGTACGTCTACATCTGCCTGTATGCCGCTTATCAATACATCCACTTCTCCATATTTTGCCAGTTCAGGATATACATCGCGTGCACGGCTCAGGTGGCCATTGCCTGTACCTTGTATTGCAAATAGTATTTTCACGGTATTATGCTGCTTCTATTGTTCCTGTTAATCCGCCAAGATTGCCGGGTGCATTTTGCTTCACATTCAGCTCCTGCATCAGGCTTGCCATCATTTCTTTCGGGCTTTCTTTTGGCTGTTTTTTCTTGCTGATATCTATTGCTTGGGCTACAGGGTCTTCTGTGTATTTGTAGATCGACCACTTGTTGTCGTTATATTCCAGGGCCGTTAGGTTTTCTATCCAGTCTCCGGAGTTCATATATATCACAGTTCCTTTTTCGGTAACAATGGTGCGTATTTCCGGATGGTGTATATGGCCGCAGATAACGTATTTGTAATGATTGTCGGCAGCTATATCGCAAACAGTTGCCTCAAATTTATTGATGAACTTTACGGCGCCTTTTACGCTATTCTTTATCTTTTTAGATAATGAAACCTTGCCCTGCCCAAGCTTTAAGGATATGAAGTTTACAAAACGGTTGATTAGTATCAGGGTATCGTACCCTATGGCACCCAGCCTGGCCAGCCACTTGCTATGCTGCATTACCACATCAAATACATCACCGTGAAATATCCATACGTTGGCGCCGTCTATTTTCAGGGAAAGCTTGTTGGTTATCTTTAAGGAACCTAACTGGAAATCACGAAACCTACGTAGCATTTCATCGTGATTGCCGGGTATGTAGTAAACAGGAATATCTTTTGCTATTAACCCCACCAGGTGTTTTATCACCATCATATGGGTAGATGGCCAGTATCTTTTGCTGAATTGCCAGATGTCTATGATATCACCATTCAGCACTACAGCTTTAGGTTTGATGCTTTTCAGATACTGGAGTAGTTCTTTTGCATGGCAGCCATAGGTTCCCAGGTGTGTGTCTGACAGAACAACTATATCCACTTCTCTTTTGGCCATAAAAAATCGCTCTTATGTAAAACAGTCTATCGTTTTACAAAAAGAGCGATTCAGTATAACGCCTGTATTAAGGCCTGATTAAGTAAATATTAAGAAACTCATCAATTTGTAAAAATTAATTGAGTAAGGCTTCTATTTGCTTTATTAATGCCTCCGTTTCGCTAGGCCTTGGAGATGTTTCGGCGGCAAACTTTCCTTGTTTATCTATCAGATAGTAAGATGGTACACCTTGCACACCATACAGTTTGGCAGCAGGAGCCTGCCACCCACCAGGTTCGCAGGTATGCATACCGCCAATGCTATGTTTTTCAACTGCATTCTTCCAGGCATTCATATCCTCGTCTATTGATACATTGAGAAATACCACTTCTTTATCTTTAAAATGCTCTTTTACTTTTTTGGTAAAAGGCAATTCACGCAAACAGGGCCCGCACCAACTGGCCCAGAAATCCAGGTAAACTACTTTGCCTTTCAGGTCAGATAATTTCATACTCTTACCTTCCAGTGTTGTAAAGGCAAAATCCATTGCCGGTTGCCCGGCTGCCATTTTACGTTTCAATCCTACCACGCGTTCTATGATACTATCGTAAGCCGATGCTTTATAGTCTTTCCTGAAATCAGCATATATCTTTTCAACTGTCGCCAGGGGGTTATATTTTACATTACTATACAGCTGGTTAGCAAAATAGTATTCGCGTGTTTCAGCAGGCATGGTTTGTCTTGCCTGTTCATTTACTACTTTCTGTTGCAGCTCTTTTTTTACTTCGCTGCTTACAGTACTGTCGTCAGCTATCTTGGCTTTATACCTGTTGTTGTAAATATCAGATACATACATAACATAAGACGGTATCCCCACATATTTATCATCAAATGCAATAGGTACATCCATTGCCATTTTATATTCTTCTTTCGTCAGCTTTACGCTCATGCTCTTCTGTTTCATCATAGCATGCATAAAAGAGTAGCGCAGCATATCTGAGTAGATACTGTATTGATACCACGCCTTCCAATATTTATCAAAGCCATCCGGCAGGCCTTTTTTATTTTGCTCCAGGAAATCCAGCTCCTTCTGCATGGCGGCATTTGCAGCTGTTTTAAATTCTTCCGGTTCTTTTTTGTTCAGTGGTTGTATCACACTGCCAAACTGCACCATGAACCCGGATTCCAGCATGTGCTTCGCCATAAAGTTGGCTAGTTCTGCACCTTTGCCGCTATACGTCAATGTGCTATCAAAGCTGTTAGCATTCACTGACATTTTTAGATCGGCATCCGGTTGTATAAATATCTCTGTAGCCTGGTTACCATGTTGTATTTGCAGTTGGGTATATGGCTGATATAATGGTATATTCATTGTAAAGTTGCCATCCTTATCCAGTCGCGCAGAAATTATTTTTTGATTATAATCTAACAGGTTAGCATAGTATGAAACTTGTATCTCATCGGACAATGGTGCGGTTATCTTTCCCGAAAATTTTGCATCGCCTGCAAGTACTTGTACATAGCCGAGCATAAGGATGGTGGATGCAATAAAAAGTTTACGTAGCATAAGGTGTGTTTTAGATTATGTAAATTAAAAAATGCCGGCATGGTAACCGGCATTTATAATGTTATAATTTATATAATAAGTTTATACTCCAGTCATTACTGGTAACGGACGCGGCTTATAATTTTTCATTGCGTCAGCTATAGCTTTTATGTGAGCCGGCGTAGTACCACAGCAGCCACCCACAATATTTATCCACCCCTGTGCCGCCCATTCTGAAACAATGGATGCAGTTATTTCAGGAGATTCATCATATTCGCCCATTGCATTTGGCAAGCCGGCATTAGGGTAACAGCTTACATAGCATGCAGCAATGCTTGCCAGTTCTTCCACATGTGGACGCATCTGTTCTGCACCCAATGCGCAGTTCAGGCCTATACTCAATGGCTCCGCATGAGACACAGAGATGTAGAATGCCTCCAGCGTTTGTCCACTCAGCGTGCGTCCCGAAGCATCGGTTATTGTACCCGATATCATGACTGGCAGGCGTTGGTTGGTATCGCGGAAATATTTTTCTATGGCGTAAATAGCGGCCTTTGAGTTTAGCGTATCAAATATGGTTTCTATCAGCAGTATGTCTGCTCCTCCATCCACTAACCCTTTTACATGTTCGTAGTATGCATCCGCTACTTCATCAAAAGTCACCGCGCGGTAGCCGGGGTTATTTACATCCGGCGATAGCGACAGCGTTTTATTCATCGGCCCTATAGCGCCAGCCACAAATTTTTCACTGCCGGGATTATCTTTTTCATATTCTTCTACCGCCAGCCGCGCTACTTTCGCAGCCTCTTTGCTTATTTCATAAGCATATGCCTGCATATCATAATCGGCTAGTGCCACGGCTTGCGCACTGAAGGTATTGGTCTCTATAATATCTGCACCTGCATCCAGGTATTCCCTGTGAATTTCTTTTATGATGTGCGGCTGTGTCAGCACCAGCATATCGTTGTTGCCTTTCACATCCAGGTGCCAGTCTTTAAACCGTTCTCCCCTATAGTCAGCCTCCGTTAGTTTGTAGCGCTGTATCATAGTGCCCATAGCACCATCTATTATCATAATGCGCTTGTCAAGTATCTCACGGAGTTTTTGTTCTGTACTCATAAACTCAAAATTAGGCAATCTCACAATAACCCCCTAAATACCTTGAAGGGACTTGTTATGTGTTACCTATAATTTCATCGCGCTATCTGATATAAAAGACATAGCCCTCAGTTGAGGGCTATGTCTATATTTTAAATCCAAGTCCCCTTCAGGGGATCTAGGGGCTTACGCTTCTGCTTTCAGCATTTTCTGATAACGGTTGCGGTCGTTTTCGTCCAGCATTATTTTACGCAGGCGGATGCTTTGCGGTGTTATCTCGATGCACTCATCCTGTTGTATGTATTCCATACACTCTTCCAGGCTCATTTGTATTTTCGGGGCAATGCGGTTAGCATCATCCGTACCGCTGGCACGCATGTTGGTCAGCTTCTTAGGCTCTGTAGCATTTACTATCAGGTCGCCCGGTTTTATGTGCTCGCCTATTATCTGGCCAGAGTATACTTCTTCACCTGCATCTATAAAGAACGAACCACGGTCTTGCAGTTTGTCCATCGAGTAGCCGGTAGTTGATGCTGTATTTTTAGAAAGCAGTACACCATTGTTACGGCCGGGTATCGGCCCTTTCCATGGTTTATATTCGCTGAAGCGGTGCGCCATTACAGCCTCACCTGCAGTAGCGGTCAGCATGTTCGAACGCAGGCCTATCAAACCACGAGAAGGTATCTCGAATTCCAGGTGCTGCATTTCGCCCTTACTTTCCATTATCAGCATTTCACCTTTACGCTGCGTTACAAGGTCTATCACTTTCCCGCTGAATTCGCCCGGCACATCTACTACCAGTATTTCATACGGCTCGCATTTGCGGCCATCTATTTCTTTAGTAATAACCTGCGGCTGGCCAACTGTCAATTCAAAACCTTCACGGCGCATCGTTTCTATCAGTACAGACAAGTGTAGGATACCACGGCCATATACCAGGAATTTATCGGCATCATCTGTATCGCTTACACGCAGCGCCAGGTTTTTTTCCAGTTCTTTGTACAGCCTGTCGCGTATGTTACGGCTGGTTACAAATTTACCTTCGCGGCCAAAGAATGGTGAGTTGTTGATGCTGAACTGCATGTTCATCGTTGGCTCGTCGATAGGTATGATAGGCAGCGCTTCGGGGTTTTCGAAATCTGCTATCGTTTCGCCTATCTGGAAACCTTCGATACCTACTACAGCGCATATATCGCCTGCAGGTACTTCCTGCACGCGTTTTTTACCCATACCCTCAAAGGTGTACAGTTCTTTAATACGGCTTTTCATCAGGCTACCATCCAGTTTGCACAGTTGCACCGGTTGGTTTTCTTTCAATGTTCCACGTATCACACGACCTACGGCTATACGGCCCAGGAATGAAGAATAATCCAGTGAAGTGATCTGCATTTGCACAGTACCGTCAGATACTACCGGCTCCGGTACTTTTTCAAGTATCGTATCCAGCAGCGGCGTGATATCTTCTGTTGGTGTCAGCGATGTATTGAACCACCCCTGTTTTGAAGAACCATAGATCGTAGTAAAGTTCAATTGCTCTTCAGTAGCATCCAGCTGGAAGAACAATTCGAATACAGCATCATGCACTTCATCAGGACGGCAGTTTGGTTTATCTACTTTGTTGATTACAACAATAGGCTTCAGATTCAGTTGCAATGCTTTTTGCAGTACAAAGCGGGTTTGCGGCATCGGGCCTTCAAAGGCATCTACCAGCAGCAATACACCATCAGCCATTTTCAGTACGCGCTCTACCTCACCACCAAAGTCAGAGTGACCCGGAGTATCAATAACGTTAATCTTAACGCCTTTATAGTTTACCGAAATATTTTTTGCGAGGATGGTGATACCACGCTCACGTTCCAGGTCGTTGTTATCCATTATCAGTTCACCTGTTTCCTGGTTATCACGAAAAACTTTTGTCGCGTGGATGATTTTATCAACCAGCGTTGTTTTACCGTGGTCAACGTGCGCAATAATTGCAATGTTACGAATATCCATATACTTGATTGTCTTAATAAAAGGGCCCCTTCTTCACAAGAGATAAGGAAGGGGCCTCCATTTTGCCGCGCAAAGGTACGTAAATAAGATGGTATATAAGCGTATTTAATAAGTTAATTCTATTTTACTCCTGCCCTGAATTGGTAGAGATAATAATTTTCAGAGGTTTCTATAGCCTGATAATCGCTATTGTATAGTAAATCAACGAATTGTAGTGCTTGCGAAGGTAGCGGTGCGTTCAGCAAAATGATGACGCTATCCAGATTTTTTGAAAATTTCCGGTAAGTGGCATCCATGGCAAAGCCGGGTTCCAGTAGCCAGGTCTTTTGAAAGAAGAATGAATCATAAGTATAGTAGCTACCAAAAGCTTGTTTTTCAGGATAGTACATTTTTTTGCCCTTCGTTAAATATGGCAATAACGCACCGCCGGCCCATGCCTGGTGTGCTACAATTACTTTGTTTTCCAACCCATATTGTTGAATATATTCTGCTGCTTCCTTAGCGTTAGAATACGGTTCCAATATGTCCCGCTGATAACGGGCAATTGTTTCAGGCAATTGTAACACAATAATCAGGCATAATAGATAATACCCTTTTTTAAATAGGGTGTTGCTTTTCATACGTAGCCGCCATTTGTCATTTTCATAATGTGGCAACAAGGCAAAGCCTGTAAACAATTCTAAGAACAAAATGCCGTGATGACGAAGTGACCCTTCGTATTTGAACATCAGGATGTACATGGTTAATAACATACTAACCAAAACAAGTAGGAAAACCTTTGGCCTTGTTAAAAGAATTGCAAACGCAGCAATAACCAAAACCGCTGCTAGTAAAAAATTCCCTTCTATCAGGATAGAATTAGTAACCGCTTTTTCAAAATATAACCAATCCCCCCTTTGTATGAACTTATGCGCGGTTGATGACATAGCCAAATAAGGAATAAGGTAGCCGCCACCAACGGCAGCGATAATATTTGCTGCAATTGTTGTCTTGTTCCATTTATTTTCTTTAGTTATATCTATTATATATAAACAAAAGAGCATGAATGCCAAGGGGAATACTAATACATGTGTATTGAAAAGTCCTATCAGGCACAAAGTATACAGCCATGGCCTATCAAATCTTTCGTTGTGCAGGCTTATAAGGCAGGAAAGAAAAAATGGGATGAGACAATAGCTTCTAGCAAAGCAGCTATATTCATAAATAAATAAGTACGAGCATGGCAATAGCACCTTTATGGCTATGGGTAATTGGGTCCTGAACAAAAGAATATAAACTGCTACCAGCATCAATAGCGCTGCCAACCAGTTTTGTGATCCATATAGAAGGCCCGACTTGCATAAAGGCATTATTAAAAAATACCATAGTGGTGGATGACCCTCTGTTGGTAGCATATGTAATAGCTGACCTATAGATAAATCCCTTGTCAAAAGCCAGCTCTGCGCTTCATCTCTCCACGGTTCGTGATGCCATACCCCAATACCAATAACAAAAGCGTACATTATAAAAACAAACCATAACCATTGTTGGTTGTTTCCTGGTTTGCTTGTAATTGTTACATTTTGTTCCGGTTTTCCTCTTCGTGATATTCCTGGTCGGTGTTTATAGCCCATATATTGCTTTTATCTGTTATGCCTGCAATTATATTGTCAACTGCTGTCATGGCTGTCAGCATTGAGTGGTCTGAGTTGTTGTATTTGTGCATGCCATTTCGCCCAACCAGGTACAGGTTGTCGAAATGATCTGTATATTCTCTTATCAGGTGAAACTTAGCGTAACTGCCAAAGTAGGCGGGATATGTTTTTTCATCCCGTAGCAGTGTGCTGTCTAATACGTTTTCGGCATCTATAATGCCCATATTGTGTAGCTCATTTTTTGCCAGTACTATGATCTTATCATCCGGCATATTCCAAAGAGCGTCGTCTTTATTGCAGAAATATTCCAGTCCCAACCATACTGTGTTAGCATCTGCCACCATGTATGGACTCCAGTTATTGAATACCTGCAAACGGCCAACTTTATATTTATATTCTTGTATATATATCCAAGTGTCTTTTATAAGTTTGTTTATAGTTTGGGAATCTTTTATTTTTAGTTCGGTTAATAGCAGGCCTACTGTGATAAAATCGCGGTATATGCATCCTGAAGCCACAGCACAAACATCGGCAGGCGGCTTCGGTTGCATTTTATGTATTAGTTCCTTCACCGGCATGGTTGAAAAGAAGTAATCTCCTGCCAACTCTTTTCTGTTTCCATGTTTATCTTTTATAGTCAGTGAATATAATTTTCGGCCATTGTGCAGCAAGCTATCTGCATCATGTTCCATAATTATTTCGCCTCCTAACATAGTTACTTGCTTTGCTGCTTCTTCCCATAGCTGACCGGGGCCATATTTTGGATACAGGAATTGTTCTATCAGGCCGGGGTGTTGTTCTTTATTATTCCCTTTCCTCAAAGCATGCAATAATACTTGCGCAATACTTAGTTTTTTTATACGCTGTGCCCCCCATTCCGCAGATATATCTTTGCAGGGAACTCCCCATACTTTTTGGGTATAATCTCTGAAGAAAGTGTTATACAATTCCTGCCCAAACCTGTTGATAAGAAAATCTTCAAGGCTCACTTCATTTCTAGGAAACAGCTTTGCGCGCAGGTAACCTGCAAATATTTTGGCCGATTTTATATAGCCTAATTTGTTCAGCGTATCAAAAGTGAGCGTTACCGGGTAGTTAAAAAACTGACGTTTGTAATAGATATGAGAAACTCTCGGTCTTACTAACATCACTTTGTCCGGATCTGTAGTTGCACTATAATTATTTACAACTTGTGTAGTTTTATGGCGGTAATTTACCTGGAATACGGAAGGTGCTGTTGCATCAAGTGCCAGCATTTGAAGCCACCAATCCATTACGCGTTCCGATTTTGAAAAGAAACGATGGCCCCCAATGTCTATCCTGTTCCCTTTATAATTGATGGTTCTGCATATACCCCCGATATATGACGACTTCTCAATAATAATAGGTTTAATATCCGTTCGGGTCAATAATTCATACGCAGCGGTTAGGCCTGCAGGGCCTGCACCGATGATAATGGCGGTTTTCTTCACAGGTTTTGGCTAATGGGTGCTACCTGTATAGACAGTAAAAAGTAATAAAGAGTTGAACTTTAAACGATAATTTCTAGTTCATTTTAAATGGAGCGATAAGCTGGAATTCAGGAATGCTTACATCAAATGTTTTCTTATTATAAAGATTTACCATTTGATAGGTGCCGTACATTTTTCCTATATCGCTGCGCAAATTGGCAGCTGATACATATTGATAGTTTTCACCGGGCTGTATAATAGGTTGCTGGCCCACTACACCTTCACCTTCTACTTCTCTTTCTGTTCCATTGCTATCTACAATGTGCCAGTGGCGGCTGATGAGCTGTACGGGCATGGTGCTTAAATTCTCAATTGTAATGCGGTATGCAAACAAGAATTCAGAATTAACCGGGTTGGATTGATTGGGTTGATAGAAGGTTTCAACTGTTACACTTACACCTTCCGTTACCTGTTGCACCATGTTGTTTTATTTACTCCATGTAAATATACCGAAATACTACCTACGATAGTTTATTCGCATTTAAGATTTCGTTAATTGCATCATTAACCATATCTATTTCATATCCTTTCTGCACCATATACCGAAATACTTTTTGCCTTTTTACCAATTGGTTCCTTTCTCCTTTCAGTTCCAACCATTTTTTGTCTGCTAACCTTTTAAGGGTTATTTCATACTCATCGGGGTCTATTTCGCTCAGTCCTTTCTTTATACAATAGGCAGAAACCTGCTGCATTTTCAGTTGTTGCACTATTTTATTTCTGCCCCAATGCTTCAGGCGGAATTTTCCACGTGCTATAGCGCGGGCAAACTTCTCCTCGTTCAGTAATCCGGTTTCAATCAGTTCAGCCAGGTATTGATCCACTTCAGGAGTGGTGCAGCCAAGTTCATACAGTTTGTTCTTGACTTCCTTATGGCAACGGGGCTGGTACAGGCAATATTTGTAAATAGCTTGTTTTATATCCATTGGATTCAAAACTAAAAAGGCAAACGATATTGTGTTTGCCTTTGTTCTTTTTATCTGCCCATATAAACCATCAGTATCTGCACATCACTTGGGTTTACCCCACTTATCCTGCTGGCCTGGCCTAATGTTCTGGGTTTTATTTTTATTAGTTTCTGGCGGGCTTCCGTAGATAATGCCGAAAGTTTATCATAATTGAAACTATCCGGTATGATAAGATCTTCCAGCGAAGCCATTTTCTTTACCAACTCCTTTTCTTTTTCAATATACACGTCATACTTCAACTGTATTTCTGCTTGCTCTAAAGCCAATACATCCGTTTCATTTAGTGTTTCTTTCAGGTGCGGCAAAGCTTCCTGCATATCTTTCAATGTTATGCCCGGACGAAGCAATAATTTCAAAGCTCTTGCCCGTTCCGTCAGTGGTGTGCTACCTATAGATTGCAGGTAATTATTTACAGCAGCAGGCTCGACGGGATATTCGGCCAGTTTTTCTTTTACTTTGGCTACCTTTTCCTGCTTTTCCTTTACTAATTGCAGGCGTTCATCGCTTGCCAGGCCTATTTCGTGGCCCAGCGGCGTTAAGCGAAGGTCTGCATTATCTTGTCTTAACAGTGTTCTGAATTCTGCACGGCTGGTAAACATGCGATATGGCTCATCGGTACCTTTATTTATCAGGTCATCTATTAGCACCCCAATGTAGGCATCACTCCTTTGCAATACTACCGGCTCCAAATCATGTACATTTCTATGTGCATTGATGCCGGCCATTAGGCCCTGGCAGGCCGCTTCTTCATATCCTGTAGTTCCATTTATTTGTCCGGCAAAGAACAAATTTTTTATCAGCTTGGTTTCCAAGGTAAATTGCAACTGTGTAGGCGGGAAATAATCGTACTCTATAGCATATCCCGGGCGGAAGAAACGACAATTCTCAAAACCGGGAACCAATTGCAGGGCTTTATATTGTACATCTTCAGGTAAAGAAGTACTGAAGCCATTTACGTATATCTCCACTGTATTCCATCCTTCCGGTTCCACAAAAAGCTGATGCCGCTCTCTTTCAGCAAAACGGCTTATTTTATCTTCAATACTGGGGCAATATCTTGGTCCTGAACCTTTTATTCGGCCCTGGTACATAGGTGATTTCTCAAAACCGGTCTTTAATATCTCGTGTACCGTTTCATTGGTGTAAGTTATCCAGCAATGACGTTGGTTTTTAGCCTTTACTTTTTCTATTGGCAGATAAGAAAAGCCTACTATCTCTTCATCACCTTCCTGAATTTCCATCTTACTATAGTCAAGGCTGCGGCCATCTATTCTTGGTGGGGTACCTGTTTTAAGCCTTGCGCTCTCAAA
The DNA here is from genome assembly GCA_029255605.1 of Azovibrio restrictus. GTDB lineage: Bacteria > Bacteroidota > Bacteroidia > Chitinophagales > Chitinophagaceae > Polluticoccus. The sequence goes on along the minus strand of JANLJF010000048.1, from coordinate 2,507 downwards.
ACCTAATGAAACAAGCTGTTCCGTAAGCCCTGTGGCACCTTTTTCGCCCATTCTACCACCACCAAATTGTTTTTCACCTATATGGATAACGCCATTCAGAAAGGTTCCATTGGTTAATACTACGGCCTTTCCATATATCGTTTGGCCCATGCCGGTTATTACTCCCTTAATTGTTCCACGTGAAACAATGAGTTCTTTCACCATATCCTGCCAAAAGTCGATATTAGGAGTCGCTTCCAGCATTTCCCTCCACGTAGATGCGAATAACATCCGGTCATTCTGTGTACGTGGGCTCCACATACCCGGCCCTTTAGACTTATTGAGCATGCGGAACTGTATCATGCTTTTATCGCTCACTATACCGCTATACCCACCTAAGGCATCAATTTCACGTACAATCTGTCCTTTGGCTATACCACCCATAGCCGGGTTACAACTCATCTGGGCTATGGTCTGCATATTCATAGTGATCAACATCACTTTAGACCCCATATTGGCAGCAGCAGCAGCAGCTTCACAGCCTGCGTGGCCTGCCCCTACTACTATAACATCATATTCAGGAAACATAAGCTGCAAAGGTAAGTCACAATTCTTTACCATTATCAAGTTTAATGGTACTATAGGCTAACATTATAAATATTCTATGTTCCACGTGGAACAAAAAAGCCTTCCAATATTGGGAGGCTTAAAAAAAACTTCAGTTTAAAGTCTTATTTGCCGGAAACGGTAAATGGTTTTACAACCGTCGTATTATCGTCGCCAAAGAAAACAATGTAATAATTGCCAGGCACTAAAGATTTAGTGCTGATTACCACTTTGTCTTGTTTAATGTCGTTTTGTTTCACAGTCTGTATATTGCGTCCTACTGCATCAATGATTTTAATATCCGCACGGTGCGAAATTTTCTCTAAATTAATTGATACAGTAATATTCCCAACTGCAGGATTCGGGTATACTGACAATTCTTTAATTAAAGAAGACGGAGTATTACCAACACTAATTGGGAATGGATCTGCAATTAAAGCTAAAGCCGGAACAGAATTTCTTGTGCTCGATAAGCTTGACGAATCGATATCTATAGAACCAGCTTCGCTTGTTCCGAATGGTATCATTCTAAGATTCGAGCCAGACGCCAGCATAGCATCAGCAGTTCCAATAAAAGATGGAGCCCAAAACTCAATCACAGAAGGCGTAGCAAACTTAGCAGTATTACTTCTGTTATAGTAGTTAATATTTCTATTGCACCCTAGATAAACATCTGTAGGCAAATCTACAGCTACCCAATACCAGCTATTATCCTCCAACGCTACACGTCCAGCAGTACCATCAGGATTACCAACTACGGCAGTGAACATCTTACTGTTAGAGTCAGCAGTGGTAAAAACTTTAGAACTAGCACCTTTTACAGTCAATTCAGTTGATTGAATAATTTTGTCTGTGTTAGCATCTACCCATTTCAACAGGTATATATCCAAATTACCGACAGTACTGTTTAACGAGTGTTCACTGGTATCATTATCTGTAATGGCAAGTCTGAATGCATCTGCATAATTACCACCTTTATTTATGTAAAATAAAGGTCCCCAAGTAAATGCAGAAGCGGCACCAATACGTACAGATCCTGTTATAATAGGATCGCCATTAGCATCTAATGGTGCTTTACAAAAAGTATTTTTTGTAACATCTAAAGACACAGATACCGAATTATCGATTGGATTTTCATCTGTATTATCTGCGCTAACGTTATAAGTCATTGTGTACGTACCTGTTTGGGTAGTATTCAATGATTTTGACCTCGGGCTAAACATCTCAATAGCAGAATCCAATGAACTAAGATTAGCTACAATTACGGAGTCTTCGTAAACAACAGACGCGCTACCACCCGTGGGTGTAAATGTAAGCGTTGATTTCAATTTTACATTAGTTTGATCATTAGCACCCGTATTAGCAACAAAAGCACCTGTGTAGAACTTGTATGCGTCTGGGCTTCCACTTTCCATTTGTTTTAAAGGAACAGAGCCATGTCCCGGTGCCTCTGAATTAGGCATAATTGCCAGGTCATCATTGAAACCAAAACCCCATTTAGTTAATGATATGAATACTTGCTGTCCATTGTTTAGCGCCTGATTCATTGCATTGCCGTCAACATCTGAAACCATGATAACAGGAATAGTAACGGAAGCTCCTGAACTGCCTGCACCCATACCCACAGGGCCACCGGGAATATTATTCACAATAATAACACCTTTTGCACCTTTGTTCTGTGCATTTAATGCTTTAGCACCAAACTCGCATGTACCACGGTAAATTAATACCCATTTATCCGTTACATTATTTGTAAGTGGCCCACATGCTAAAGAATCAATAGCTTTTACCACTTCCACATTAAGCCATGAAGAATCAAGCTCACGGCCCCAAGATGGGTTCACATCAGATGAATAAGTAAAAGCTTTAGTGCCTTGCTGCGCAGCAGGAGCATTCACAAAGAACCTCGGCCCCATTAATTC
>JANLJF010000047.1 GCA_029255605.1 Azovibrio restrictus | reverse complement strand
GCCATACGTCAGTACTAAATACTTGGTTTCATTCAGCACAAAATATTGCTGATCCAATATAAAGTTGATAGACACATTGGTAGTAAGACGTATTGGCCTTTCCAGCCCCACATAGTCTATATGGTTACTCGCCTGGTAGGCCTGTAGCTTTTCCATGCCATATTCCCGGGTAGGTTCGCATACCACGCGCACTTTAGGAAAGCCTGCTATCGGCTCTACCTTTCTTATCAATGTCAATGGCTTAAAATACCTGTCGTATAATCGGAAGCGTGGTGCGTAGTCTGTTATGCGGTATTTACCATCTACACTTGTCACTTCTGTTACCAGCACATTAGTATTCTCTATGTAATACTGGTTACTTTCAAAATCTCCTTCAGGTTTTATAGAAAAAGTGCCACCCTTTTCATCGTCCAGCAGGCTGCCAAATATAAAGTTGCTATCAAACCGCGGCCAGCACAACCATGATATTTCAGTGTTCAGGTTTACGTGCGCCAAGTATGCACAATTGCCAATAATGCCCGACTGGTAGGTGTGTTTCCGCATAATTAATATTGAAGTTGGGTATTAGATAAAGCTATACATAAAAAAGGTGCCAGTAACATGCTACCGGCACTTTTTAACAATCATCATATAGAAGCACTTAAACTATCTTCATATACCAGCAGCTATAATAATGCTTGTAATGGTTCACCATTACTACCTTCCTTATGCTTTTATCAATACCATATTTTGAAAATCCATTTTTCATTGCATCCACTATCAAGCCTAATGCAAAAGATGACGCCGTAGCATATTCACCGCAATATTGTTTAAAAGAAATAACAGGCACATTACTGAACAGCGAAGTTGAAAGAGCATTGTAAAAACCATCCCGTTCATCACCATGCATGCCATTCACCCAGCAGTCAGCATCAGCTATCGCATTTCTTTCGGCAAAACGGCGCACTTGCTGCAAGGCTTCCTGCATATCATATGCTGTAAAGCAATCGATATCTTTTATGCAAACAGTGTTTGCTACTGCCGTATCGCTTGCAACAAAAAACGCAGCGCCTTCTCCTGCTACAACACCATTATTATTGGCATCTTTATAAAGCCCTGCCAGTTGCATTGCCTTCAGGCTACCTGTCGTCAGCTCGTCTATACCGCCAACCAACATCTGCTCACCAGGTTGCTCTTGCAGGTATAGGACAGCATTTATCATCGCATGTTCAAAAGAGTGGCCACGATGCACATAGGTAAGGTTATGCCCGTAGCAGCCTACCAGCAGTGCTATCTGCCCGCTTACCGTATTGTGGGTCGATTGTATGAATGCCGTAGGTGTCAGCATTTGCTCTTCCTGCTCCGTCATCTTGGTGAGGAAAAACTCTGTATCCTGCAGGCAACCCATAGCCGTACCTACAGATATAGCATCCGGCTTTTCTATGCCTGCTTGCTGCAGGCTCATTTTCGATGCCGCAATGCCTATACGCACTGCCTTGCTCATACGGCGCAGCTGCATAGGCGGTATCATATCTTTATAATCAGGCTCTGCACAATACAGCACATCGGCTTCCTGCCGGGCAGGGAATGTATCTGTATTATTGCTGCCTGCGGCACTAATAATGCCTGCACTATGTATATACAGTTCCATATTATGCCTTGCTAAAAACTAAGGATGAACAATTGCCCCCAAACCCAAATGAGTTGGATAACACATGTTGAATGTCAGCACCTACTTGCAATGTGGTAGCAGGTTTAAAAGCTACATCTTCCATTTGTGTTTCCCATCTTAGTGTAGGATATACAATACCATGTTGCAGGCTCAGTGCAGAAAATACAGCCTCCACGCCACCCGCAGCACCTAAAGTATGCCCGGTATAGGATTTGGTAGATGACGCAAAAGGTACATTATCTTCAAATATGGCCGCTACTGCTTTTCCTTCAGAGCTATCGTTATTGGCCGTACCCGTACCGTGCAGGTTGATGTAACTGATATCGGCAGCCTTCAGTCCCGCTTTCTTCAATGCATTGCCCATGGCCAGTTTATTGCCCCTGCCATCGGGCGATGATGCGGTTTGGTGATACGCATCATTGGCATTGGCATAACCGCTTACTATGCCTATAGGTATAGCATCACAGGCTTTCATGGCACGTTCGCTCATCAGCAGCAGGTAGCCTGCACCCTCGCCCAGGTTCAGCCCGCGACGGTTATTGTCGAATGGCTGGCAGGGTTGTTTGTCCAGTATCATCAGGGTATTAAAACCATTCAGGGTAAATTTCGATAAGCTATCTGCGCCACCGGCTATGGCCACATCCAGCATACCATTGCCTATCATTTGAGCTGCCATCATAATGCTGTTGGCCGATGAGGAACAAGCTGTACTGATGGTAGTAACAAAACCACTGAACCCAAAATGCTGTGCTACCAGTTGCGTTCCCGCACCGCATTCATGATGCCGCAGGTTATCCATAGGCACCGTTTCAGGCGCCTGGTTAAATTGCTTGTACACTTGCTCCGTCAGGTCCATACCACCCACTGTATTGGCCGAAATGAAACCCGTGCGCATACCTTGCAGCTTATCTGCATACGGCAGCCATGCTTCCGCCACTGCCACCGCACTAAGCAATGCCGTGCGCGGCCAGTTGGCAGCTACGCCTGCTTTCATTGCCAGCTCTTCATTGCTCGCTTTCACTTCTGCTACCGGAAATTCATCTTTCCAATGCGTTTGCAGATATTCTGCCTTACCCACGCCACTTCTTTCTGCCAGCAGCGATGCTTTGCAGCTTTCCGTATCATTACCAATGGCGGTTATCAGGCCTGTGTTTACTATATATGCCGGTTGCGCCATTTATATAGCAGTGTTTATCAGTTGTTCCATTTGTTTCGTGTTGAATGGCAAACCATTCGCCCCTTTCGTCACCCAAAAAAGTATGACCTCTTTCTTCGCTTCCGTAGCATCTGCCCAACCGCACAGGCAGGCATCCATATTCCGGTTTTGCAACAGGTCATTTACCCAATAGTCCAGCTCTGCGGCATCCATCTTGTCTGAAACGAGACATACCTGTTCGCCTTTCAACCCATGCCTGATAGCGATCTCGCCCAGCATGATGTTAGGCAATGTATATACAAACAATGCAGGGCTGGGTATTGTTGTGAGCGTTTCCTGGTATTTCTTATCTACGTCTATACAACCCTCCGATGTAGTTATTACGACAGCTATCTTTGTATGATCAAGCCCATCATATGCCTTATTACCTGCTTCTGTCAATAGCAATTCTGCACCCAACCATGCCCATTTGCACAGCATATCCATTTTAAAGAATTTGGGATAATTGTATTGCAGCGCCCAGTAAATGTCTTCGGCATTGCCGTTTACAGCATCAGCATGTAATAAAGACTTGCCGTCTTTTATCACATGCTGATCATTGATGCGTACCCAGTGGGTAATCGATAATTGCAATGTTATATTATTTAAGCTGTTGCTTTTTGTGATTCCAGGTAGCGGCTCAGTGTGCGCACATTCTTCTCGTGGTTCTTCACAAACGGGTTGCTTTCATCCCACACGTAGCCGGCCAGTACTGAGCATATCTGCGACATGATTTCCGGGTTGCGGTTCTCTGCAAAGAAGATATTGAAGAGTGTACCGTCATACCAGCCATTCACATAGGTGCGAAATACATCTACACCCTGCATCATGGCTTTCATATAGTCGTTCTCCCAGTCTATACTGGTATCACCATTCAGGTGGCGTATCACCATTTTAGATGCCAACTGTGCCGATACCGATGCCAGTGTAACACCCGATGAGAATACAGGGTCGAGGAATTCTGTAACATTACCCGTCAGCACAAATCCATTACCGTAGAAGGTATCTGTAGTAGCACTCCAACTTTGCAGCGTGCGTGGCTCCCATAGCATTTCAGAATCGCCAAAGCGTGTAGCCAGTTCCGGTTGTGCCATTATCAGTGCACGAAACTGTTCTTCCGGCGTGCTCGGAAACTGTTCAAAAAATTCAGGATTACCTACATAGCCTACAGATGTATTGCCGTTAGAAAATGGTATCACCCATATCCACGTCTTCAGGTTGTGCACATATACGGTAATACGGTTCGGTTCTACTGCCTCGCTACGCTTAGGATCTGTCATGTGGCAGAACAATGTTTTGCGCGGGTATTGGGTAGATGGTTTGTCCAAACCAAACAGGCGGGGTATCACACGGCCATAACCGCTACCATCTATTATAAATTTAGCACTGATGGTTTCTTCCGTGCCGTCTGCTTTTTTCACAGTGGTTACAGAGTGACCGTTTTCGTCTATTTTAATATCTGTTACTTCTGTTTCGTAATGGATAGGCACGCCCATTTTTTCACACTCATCCGCCAGCGTTTTATCAAACTCTGCACGCGGCACCTGCCATGTCCAGTTCCAACCCGGGGTAAACTGCTGAGAAAAATTGAAGTCGCACACTTCGCCATTCATCACAAACTTAGCGCCGTCTTTTTGCTGAAAATGTTTCGCCTTCACAGCATCCAGGAACTTCGCTTCTTCCAGCGCTTCCATACAGCGGGGCAACAGGCTTTCACCTATTACAAAGCGGGGAAATACCATTTTCTCAACTATCTGCACAGTAAAGCCGGCTTGCTTTACAATGGAAGCTGCTATGGTGCCCGAAGGGCCGGCACCTATCACTAATACATCTACTTGTTTCAGGATACTCATAAAGGGTATTATTTAAATATTGGGGGTAAAATTGTTTCCGATTGTTTCTATTTTTTCTTCAGCTCCAGTATGGTATGGCTCAGGCCTATATTATCTGTTTGCTGCACTACTTCAAACCCTGCTTTATCTATCAGCTTCAG
>JANLJF010000046.1 GCA_029255605.1 Azovibrio restrictus | reverse complement strand
GTAATTCGTCGTGGCTGTCGATGAGGCTGGTTGCTACTGTTATGCCAAGCTGTATTTTCTTGATTGTTTTCCATTTTATAGTTTAAACTGTTTGGATGCTTTTTTGTATGGTATTGCGCTTTTGTCTTGTTTAAATAAAAAACCGGGAGCTAAGTAACTCCCGGTCATGTTTTGTATTCTATTTATACTGTCTGTTATCTCTGTTGCTGCTGTTGTTGTTGCTCCAAACGTTCACGTTCTTTACGTTTACGTTCGGCATCTATAATAGCACCTGTACCCAAACCTACTGCGGCACCCGATACACCACCAATGATGGCACCTTTACCTTTCTCTTTACTAATAAGTGCACCACCTAATGCACCTACACCTGCACCTACCAGTGTACCTGTGGCTTTAGAACTCCACCTTTTCTTTTGTGCAGGCTGTTGCTGCACATTGGTATTGGCAGGTGTTGTGGTAGTATAATAGTTGTTAGTAACATTGCTACCACCGCCTGAACTGCGTGATGAACGCGTGCGGCTACGTGGTGCAACGGCTGCCGCGGTCTTCTCTGCATTTAGTACAGAGTCGCGCCTTACAGCTTCGGCTTCTGCCATTGCCTGGTTCATACTATCTATTACCTGCTGCCTGGCCATCTCTATTTTCATAGAGTCTATCGTTCGTTGCTGTGCTTCTGCCACATCATTGTTTTTACAAGATGCCATAGCAAAAGCGAAACCAGCTATCAATACTATCTTTTTCATAACGTTGAGCATTTGTTACCCGATAAGTAGTTTCAAAACTGTGCCAAAACTTGTTAGAAAGCGTATAAAAAGATAGCGGGTGTCTTTTATTTAATTGGTAATGTGTGGTTTATGAAAATGTTAATGCCCCGAAGTTCGGGGCATTTTATATATTATTTATCGTATCGGTTTCCAGTCGTCGCGGTGTTTCCGCAACGGATGGTCTTTTGACTTGTTGAAGATCATGACCCCGTTTTCGCGGCCTGCGCGGCGTTCGCGCTGTTCATCGGGCGACAGGTTTTTTTCGTTAACACAGTTTGTACTACAGCAACCTTCCAATGCCGTTGCGCAATCCTCGCATTGTATGAACAGCAGGTGGCAGCCATCATTTTTGCAATTGGTATGCGTATCGCAAGGCTTGCCGCAGGTATGGCACTGGGCCAGTATGTCATCAGAAATACGCTCGCCCAGGCGCTCATCAAAGACGAAGTTCTTACCCTTGAACTTTACGGGCAGGCCCTCTTCTTTGGCTTTGCGTGCATATTCTATAATACCGCCTTCTACGTGAAAGACATTTTTAAAACCATTGTGCAGCATATAGGCGCTGGCCTTTTCGCAGCGGATGCCGCCTGTGCAGTACATAATGATGTTCTTATCCTTATGCTCTTGCAGCATATCTACCGCCATAGGTAGTTGGTCGCGAAAGGTATCGGAAGGAATTTCGATAGCATTTTCAAAATGGCCCACTTCATATTCGTAGTGGTTGCGCATATCTACAATGATGGTATCGGGTTTTTCAGAAAGCTCGTTGTATTCTTTTGCCTTCAGGTATTGTCCTGTTTTTGATGGGTTGAAATTGGGGTCGTCAATACCGTCGGCCACTATTTTGGGGCGCACCTTCATGCGCAGTACCCAGAAAGATTTGCCATCGTCATCTACAGCAATGTTCATGCGGATGCCATTCAGCTCCGGCGCCGATGCGTAGAGTGCATCGCGGAACGCTTCGTAATTGCTTGCAGGTACACTTACCTGCCCGTTAATGCCTTCATTGGCAATGTAGATACGGCCAAATACTTTCAGCTTTTCAAAAGCTATCCACAGGTTGTCGCGGTACTGTTGCGGCTCTGCAATGTTGAAATACTTGTAGAAGGAAACTGTGGTACGCGGCTCGGTTTCGGCCAGCATACGCTGCTTCAGTTCCTCGTTGGAGATGCGGTTGTGTAACACTGGCATGGTGTACCTTCCTTTTCTTTTTGAGGTTAAAAAAATATGAGCCGCAAAGTTAACCTATTTCCGAAAACCTATCGCTCAAAACCGTATTTTAACGGCATGAAAACGCTGATAGTCGTCATTTTTATGTGCTTTGCCGGGATTGTAGCTGCACAGCCGACAGAGGTAAGGGTGAAGCCGCTGAAAGACTATTATTATACCGGTAGCCTGCCATTGCAGGAAGATGTAAACTGCTATGTGTTGAGCAGCCGGAAGGATTTTAAAAAATTCTTTGGCGAAACTACGCGGCCCGATACGCCTGATTTTAGTAAAGAGCTGATGTTGGTATTATTAATGCCTTCTACCAAACGAGATGCGAAGCTGGATTTTGACCGTATATCAATGAAGGCGGGGCAATTTGTAGAAGTGTATTGCAAAGTGCGGTATGGCAAGCATAAACTTACTTACGCATCGTACCCGCTAAGCACTTGCGTGATACCAAGATACCCCGGCATTACCAAGGTGCATTTTTATAACAACCGGCATATGCGCCCACTGGCTACTGTGATGATAGAATAGTATTTTATCTTACAGGGCGATTGCGTATTTTAACGCCATCAAATCAACAAGAGAAAACATTACGGTATGAATATCCGCCCGCTTATCCTGACCATTTTTGCTGCACTATCGTTCTTTGCAGCGCAAGCACAGCCACTGTCGGTGCGCGTAGAACACAAAACCTACGATAACTTTTTCCTGAAATGGGAAGGCAAACTGGATAAGGGTATCAACTACTGGTTGCTGACCGATGAGGCAGAGTTTAACAATATGCTGGGCATAGCACAAACCATGGGTAGCACTACCCGCATGCCCGACTTTACCACGCAATATGTGTTTGCCATAGCCGCACCGGAAACGCGCATGGAAACCTACCTGACCATTAAGCGGGTAGAAATAGTAGACGAGAAAGATGTGAACATACACTGCGTGCTGATGGAGAATGGCAATAAACAGAGCTATACGACCAAGCCGGTGGTGGTGGCCAGTGTACCTAAGTCGCCATATGTAAAGAACATTGTATTCTTTGACGAGTCGGGCAAGGAGCAGAAGAGATATAACCTGGAAAAATTAAGTAAGGAAAAACAGAAGGAAAACGAGAAGCTGCAAAAAGAAGCCGAAGAAGCAAGGGCGAAAGCAGAGAAGGCTGCGAAGAAAGAAGCCGCCGATGCAGCGGAGGCGGAAGAACAGGATAATGTGGTAGATAGCAAAGCCGCAGCACGCGCTGCAAAAGAAGAGGCAAAAAAACAGGAACTGGCAGAAAAACAAGCACGAGAAGAAGCTGCACGGCTGGAAAAGCTGGAGCGCGAAGCTAAAATAGCTGCAGCAGAACGTAAAAAGGCGGATGAAGAACGCAGAAAATTAGAAGCGGAAAAGAAGGCAAAGCAAACTAAGCTGGAAATGGAAAGGATGGAGCGTGAAGAAAAAGCCGCAGCTGCTGAAAGAGAAAGGGCAGAGGCCGAAGCGCGCGAAATGAAAGCGCAGGAAGAGGCTTTTGAAAATGCACGTAAAGAACGCGAAGCTGAAAAAGAGGAGCTGCGCAAAGAACGTGAGCAGAAACGCAAGGAGCGTAAAGCCCGCAGAGAAGCAGCAGAAGAGGAGGAATAGTATTATAACCAGCGCAACGGGTTGCGGCGACGCATGAGGATGTAGTTTTTCAGATTCATCCAGAAGGCAAGTATCATGTAAACGATGAGTGGTGACCCGAGTGTGAGGAACGAGATATAAATGAACCATAGGCGTATGCGCGATGTCGCTACGCCTAATTTTTCGCCTATGGCTGAACATACGCCAAAGGCTTTCCATTCTATAAAGTTCTTGATGTCGTACAGGGGTTTCATATATGGGTAAAAATATAGAAAAATGATTTGTGCTGCGGGTATCCGGTATTTTTTTATGTTATCATTAGCTTTACAGCTATGCTGCCGCAGTATATTAATATTCACACACACCGTGCCAGACCCGGCGATGCGCTGGAAATACAGAATGTTTTATCAGATTTTGATAAAAAAATTGCAGTGCCCTGTTCTGTGGGCTTGCACCCGTGGTACCTGGATGCTGCTACGATAGAAACTGAAATGCAACAACTAAAGCAAGCATCTGTAAACGGGAATGTATATGCGATAGGCGAGTGTGGGCTGGATAAAGTGACGAAAACAGACTGGGCATTGCAAGTGCAGGCGTTTCGTGAGCAGGTGGTGATAGCTAATGAGCTGCACAAACCGCTGATAATACACTGTGTACGTGCATATGAAGAAGTACTGGCATTGCTGAAAGAACTGCAGGTGGCTGTGCCGGTTATCTTTCACGGGTTCAACAAAGGGCTGGAATTGGCAGCACGTATTACAGACCTTGGGTACTACCTTTCGTTCGGGCAACATTTGCTGAAGCAGGAAAGCCATGCTGCCAATACACTGCGTATGATGAGTTCCGGCCAGTTCTTTCTTGAAACAGATAATTCAGAAACGGGGATAGCAGCGATATATGAAAACGCGGCGGCACTCAGGCAAATTCCTTTAGATACGCTTATTTTGCAGCTTCAAAAAAGATTTAAAGCAGTATTCAGGTATGAATGACACGGCATGGCTATCGCGCACTGAACTATTGATAGGCAGGGAAAAACTAGAAAAGCTATTTAAAGCTCATGTGCTGGTAGTAGGCATGGGTGGGGTAGGTTCCTTCGCGGCAGAATTTATATGCAGGTCGGGCGTAGGAGAGATGACCATAGTGGATGGAGACGTAGTAGACCCGAGCAACCGCAACAGGCAGCTACCGGCGCTGGCCACCACACATGGGCAAAGCAAGGCCGAGATAATGGCTGAGCGCCTGCTGGCTATCAACCCCGAACTGAAACTGCATGTGATAAAAGAATTTGTAACACCGGAGAAAGTAGATGCGATATTGGATACTCCATTCGATTATGTGGTGGATGCGATAGACAGCATTAC
>JANLJF010000045.1 GCA_029255605.1 Azovibrio restrictus | reverse complement strand
ATGCCTAAGCCTTTCAGCTTTTCACGGTCGCCATAGGCTGTTTTTACTACAGAATTGTTGTTATCGTCCACATCGGTATATATCACATCATAGGTGGCTTTTTTACTAAGCGTAATGCCCGCAGTTAGGCCAATCTGTCCATATACGCGAATACGCATAGTGCTTATTTCATCGCTGCGCAGCTTCAATGCAAATGGCACTTCTGCATACTGCATGCTGTAATTGAAATCGGCACTGCGTACGATATTATCGGCTGTAGGAGCTGTAACGTTCGGGTTGAGTGTAACGGCTACCTGCCCGCCTGTGTGATTGAGCTGGAAACCGGTAGCTATACCATAGTTCTCTGCAAAGTAATAGTCCATCAACAGGCCCCATGTAAAGCCTACCTTGCTGCCCCCACCTTCTACCACATATAGCTTATCATCGCTTTTATTGGCAGTCGGCTTCATCCATGAAATAGTAGGTGCGATAAAAACGCCGAAGCGCGCTTTGCCAATACCTAGTTCCTGGTGGCTTTTTACAGGTACCGGTTCGCCGTATTCGTATCGCTGCGCCGCTGCCTGCACTGCACATGATACCGACAATAATAACAAAAGGGATAGTTTTTTCATATGTGTTCTATGCAATTGAATAAATAAGTTGTTGTCAATTAATATGCCAATAAGCGGGTTATGTTATTTTTGCCGCTGTAAAAGTAAATTGCTTTAACGGATGTTCAAGAGGTTATCCACAGGTATGATGCTAAATGTTAATAAAAGAGCCTTGAAATGGGCAATGCCTATCCTTATTGCTTGCAGTCTTTACAGCTGCGGCGAAAGTAATGATGCACCTGATGTGTCTGACGTAAAAATAACCTTATCTACCCGCAGGCTGGACCAGGATATGGCGAAGCTGGATACCAATAATCTGGCAGCGGGGTTGCAGCAACTGCAGGGGAAATACCCTGACTTTCTCAGCTTCTACCTCGATACTTTGATAGGCTTAGGAACGAACGGGAATTATTCAGATACAAACATTGCCATACAGAATGGGTTACGCAGTTACCTGACGCATAAAGACTATCGTGGTGTGTTTGATACCGTAACAAAGCATTACCCCGATACTAAAAAACTGGATGCGGAACTGGAAAAAGGTTTCCGGTATATGAAGCATTATTACCCCGACTATCATGTGCCTAAAGTGGTGTACCTGGTGTCGTGGCTCAACAACTGGGGCGCTTTTACGTATGATAGTACGGTAGTAGGGATAGGGCTGGATATGTTTTTAGGTGAGCACTATCCCTATTACCAGGCAGTAGGCATACCGCAATACTGGAGCGAACAATTGAAAAGTGAATATATACCTGTTGCTGTTTTTAAAGCGATATACCGCGATAAGCAGCCGTTTGCGATGGAAGGGAAGAACCTGCTGGATATGATGATACAGCGGGGTAAGGAAATGTATTTCCTGGACCATATGCTGCCTGAAGCCGAAAAGCATACAAAGCTGGCCTATACACAAAAACAACTGGAATGGTGCGAAGCGAATGAGGCTTTGATATACAATTTCTTCGTAGCACAAAACTTCCTGTATGAAACCAACTGGCAAAAGATACTGCGCTATGTAAACGAAGGCCCCAATTCGGCAGGGTTGCCTGAAAGCCCCGGTAATGTGGGTACATGGCTGGGCTGGCAGATAGTGAAAGCCTACGCAGCACAAAACCCGAAAATGACGCTGGAACAAATCATCAATGATAAACAGGAAGCACAGCAATTCTTATTACTATCAAAGTACAAACCAAAATAAAGAATCAACTCATTAAAGGGATAAATTAAACCAGAGACATATGAAGCGTTTATTTACAATTATCATTTTAGGCATATCGGGAGTGAGTGCATCAGCACAGCTCGCCAATACCGATAACATGAAGAAATCATTTACCATTGAGAACAAAGACACGGTAGCGTGGCTGCGCAGTGGTTTGCTGAATGTAGGCATCAACCAGGGCTTTTTGCACAACTGGCCCGCAGGTGGTGAGCTTGGTTCGCTTACTATTAACGGACTTTTCAGCGGCAGCCTGACGCGTCTGTATCACAGGCAGGTATGGAGCAATAACCTGGACCTGAACTACTCCTTGTTCTATGCCTATTCAAATAACTTTGTACCACGCAAGGTAGATGACCGTATCGACTTTACCTCTAAGTATGGTGTGCGTATAGATACCGCTAAAGACTTTTACATTACCGGTCTTTTCAACTTCAAATCGCAGTTTACAAAAGCGTATGATTACAATGTTACCGGTTGGGATACCTTTTCTACCTCCAATTTCCTGTCGCCTGCCTACCTGACGCTGGCCGTAGGTCTGGAATACAGGAAAGGGACAAACATTAGCCTGTTCCTATCACCTATAGCTGCCAGGATGACGCTGGTAGATGCCTACTATACAAGGCGCGCACCCGAAGGCGCTTTTGGTGTGGAAAATGGTAAAACATCGCGCTTTGAGCTGGGTGCTTACTTTTCGGGCCGCTATGCTACCAACTCCGACAAAATGCTATCTTACAAAACAAGGCTGGACCTGTATGCCAACTACCTGGCAAAAGACGTAAAAGATGCCAACGGGGTAGTGGTGAAAAAAGACAATCCGGGCAATGTGGATGTGCTATGGGACAACCTGCTGCTGATGAAAGCCAATAAATACCTGACCGTATCGCTGGGCCTGACGCTGATATATGATAATGATGTACCCTATAGCACCACAAAAGTGGATGAAACCGGTGCAACCGTTGATAAAAATGAACCGGGCGAATTTATGGGATGGGTACAAACCAAGCAGATATTCACATTAGGGTTTATATATAAGTTTTAACGGGCACTTATAGCTGTAATAATTGTATTTTTGATAGCTGCACAGCCTTGCGTGCAGCTATCAATTTTTGAGGCATGTCTACTACGTATCAGATAAAATTACCCCAGTTTGAAGGTCCGTTTGACCTGTTGCTGTTCTTTATAGAACGCGATGAGCTGGATATTTATAACATACCCATTCATAATATCACCAAAGATTTTTTGGTATACATCCACGAACTGGAATCGTTGAATATTGAGCTGGCCAGTGAATTCATCCTGTTCATATCTACATTAATGCGCATTAAGGCCAAAATGCTGCTGCCAAGACGCGAAGTGGATGCACAAGGTAATGAGATAGACCCGCGCCAGGAACTGGTAGATAAGATATTGGAATACAAGCGTTTTAAAGAAGCATCGGAACAAATGGTGATAATGGAAGCCGAGCGCCTGCTGCAACAGAAACGTGGTAACATCAAACAAGAACTGGATAACCTGAGTGAAACCTATTCGGAAGGAACGGAGATTCAAACCGTTACGATGTTCAAACTGATGCAATCGTTTGAAAAAGTAATGAAGCGTTTTCAGGATAGGGAAAACAAGCCCCAACACGTGGTGGTAAAGTATAATTATAGCCTTGAGAGCCAGCGTGTTTTCCTGCTCGATTATATGAAAACCAATACCCGTGTAGCCTTTGAAGCCCTGTTTTCTAAATGTGAAGACAGGATACATGCCATATTCACCTTTCTGGCTATGCTGGAACTGGCGCAACAACGCTATTTATCGCTGCTGATAGGTACGGGGCGTAATAATTTTATCATAGAATGGCGTAGTGACAGGGATGAAGTGCTGGCCAATGAAGCAGGTGCTGGTAACCCGGAAAATCAAGGAAATGTTAATGATGCACCATCTTTACCGGCGGATGACGAAACCAGAGATGGTATGGCACAGTAATTGTGCTATACCTATTGCAGAATTGCTATATAAAATTCCCTTAATCGCTGTCGGACAGAGGATGCGGGGATTTTTGATTTTATAGCAGTTACTGTTTTTTGCTGCCGAAGATGTTTATTTCTGATGTAGCTTTTACAGGTGTCAGCCTGCCTGCCATGGGCAATTGCCCTTCCAGGTCTTGTGTAATGTTTCCCTGCAATATCATCCCGCTGGCGATATCCATTTCAAGCTTTCCTTTTTGAGAACCGGTAAAGCCCATTCCTGAGGTGGTGTCTTCGGGTGTTATTCTTGAAAGTACATCTATATAAGCGATCCCTTTATTTATTGTAATAAGTGTATATGTACTATTGAGCCGCATATGAATGAAGCCTATGGAAGAAGAGAAGTCGCGCTTCCAGCTATCGCCGGGTTTTACAGCAGCAGCAGGATATACTGAAAGGCATTGCACCATCATCTTTCGGATGGAACTATCGCCTGGTATGTTTTTATCTGTGTGGTTATTATCGAAACCTCTCACCTCTGTGATATTGCCCAGTTCAGATACCGTAATGCCAAAAGGTTTGTTAACCAGGTCGCGCACATGCGAGAAAATAGGGTCTTGTGCTGCGGTGTCATCCGAATCGAACTCGCGATTGATGATACCGTTGCCCGAGCGCATAGTGATGCGGTTATATGTTACTTCGATGTTCTTATTCTTACCAATGTTATTGATGACATCATATGACGACATGATCTTCATATCCTGCATTATGGTGAGTGTATTGCCATTGATGTCTGACTGAAGGGATAATTTATTATCCAGAATATACTCGTAAGTGCTGCCGGGCTGAAAATTGAATGTAAGTGAAACCGGATCGCCTGTTGGGGACTGTTTCGTGTCATTTTTGCACGCTGCTGCACCAAGGCAACAGGTTAGCAGTACAATAAAATATTTTTTCAAGCGCATCGGCTATATGTAACGGTAAACAAAAATATAAATCATCTACGCGATGCCAAGCATTTTTTGACATTTAGCGCTTGAATGGTGAATTTTGCATACTGATAATGAGCGACGCTAATATAAACATACTGGCCATAGAATCATCGTGCGATGATACCAGTGCAGCAGTAAAACAAAACGGCAAGGTGCTGAGCAACCTGATAGCTACGCAAAAAGTGCATTAAATGTATGGGGGTGTAGTGCAGGAAATGG
>JANLJF010000044.1 GCA_029255605.1 Azovibrio restrictus | reverse complement strand
CTGGTAATCGTTGCCAACTGGGTTACGCTTATCATCTATAGCAAGCCGGTAAAAGAAACACACCTGCTGGTTGGCCGCAGTGTAAAGCTGGTAGATAAATATGAACAGTTACTAGCAGCTATTGCTGCGCAATCATTTCAACACCCCACGCTTGCTAATATGCAGCAGGTAAGCCATACTTCCGTGGGTGCAGTTACACAGTTCCGCAAGCTGGTGCATCTTTTCGATAGCCGCGCCAATGGCATGGTAGGCCCGCTCATGAATACCTTTTTCTTGTTTGATATCTACTGCGTGCTGAAACTGGAAAAGTGGAAACGCTCTAACAAAGAGCTATTAATAACCGCTTTCAATCATGTGGATGAAACCGACACCTACATCAGCCTTGCCAATTATGCTTTCAATCATCCTGAAAATATCTATCCTTCTTTCAATGATGCCTTAGCCTTTGAAGGCACCACACTAAAACATCCATTGCTACACAGCGATAGCGTAGTGGGTAATGATATTCATTTATCAAGCACCCAACGCCTATACCTGCTTACTGGCGCCAATATGACGGGTAAGAGCACCTATATCCGCACCGTAGGCGTTACGTTTATTATGTCTTATACAGGCTTGCCTGTATGTGCGAAACGAGCAAATATGCCTTTGTTAGAGCTGTTCACCTCCATGCGCATAACCGATTCCGTTCAGGAAGATGTTTCTTATTTCAAAGCCGAGCTGAACCGTATGCAGCGCATCATGCAGGAAACAGCAAAGGGTATTCCATACATGATATTGGTAGATGAACCCCTACGCGGCACCAATTCCGATGATAAACAGAAAGGCACCATAGCTATCATTCAAAAACTGCTTCGGGCCAATACCATTGGCATAGTAGCTACACACGATACCGGCCTCTGTCGACTGGAAGCTGAATATGCCCCGGCCATTATCAATTATCATTTTGAAAGCACCATTATAGATGGCCGCTTACATTTCGATTACACTATAAAAACAGGCGGCTCTACATCCAGCAATGCTACCTTGCTGATGCAGCAAATGGGCATCATTTAGTCAGGTGTTGTTTAATCATACACGTTAACCATTAACTAACCTACACATAACATTCACGCAACATGTTGTTTCGTCTTTTGCAGGATGAAAAACATCTATACCTTACTTTCAATCTTCACGCTTTCAGCGGGTGCAGCCAATGCACAGATCACCTGGAGCAAATATATCAATGGCAGCTCTGCCCCTATCGGAACTTATCAAGGCCAGGCTTTCCGCGAGTCGGGCTTCTCCGGCCTCTGCTACATCCCCGGTACAGAAAATGAATTCTTTACCGTTTCAGACCGTGGGCCGAATATAGATGCAGGCAGTGCCAACTGCGCTTCTGGTGATGAAAAAATATTCCCTTTTCCTACGTATGTTCCTAAAATCCATCGCATCAAAATAACAGATAGCATACGTATACTATACACTAAAACATTCAAGCGTCCCGACGGTACGGGTATGACCGGCCTGCCAAATCCCAATGGTGCAGGTAATGCCCGCGAGATTGCCTGGTCCGATACGTCTAACACCTGCCCTAATACCAAAACACTGGCTACCGATGCCTGGGGTATCGATCCCGAAGGCATCCAGATAGGTGCTAACAATACCTTTTGGGTGTGCGATGAATATGGCACAACCATACAGCAGCTCGATTCCAACGGTAAGGTAATAAACAGGTATTCACCTTTCGGTAATGCAGCCAGCCAGGTAGGCATTGATACCGTGCTGCGCTACCGCACGCCAAACCGTGGTTTTGAAGGCGTAGCAGTTACGCCTAACGGCAAAGTGTACGGCATCGTTCAAAGCACAATGGAATTTCCAAAGTCCAGCGTAAGGGACACTACCCGCATTCTGCGCCTGGTAGAGATCGACCCTGCTACCAATACTACACGACAGTTTGCTTATATCATCGACTCAGCAAAAGGTACAGGCGGCAATAAAATACGTTTCAAAGACATTAAGATCGGCGATATGGTAGCTATCAACAATAACGAGTTTCTGCTGATAGAGCACGCCGTTCGCGGCACTACCGACAGGAAGAAAATATACCGTATCGACATATCGGGCGCTACGCCTATCACTACCAACTGGGTAGGTGGCAAGACCATCGAACAGTATTACGATTCTACCGGTCTGGCGGGTATCGGCATCACGGCTGTTAAAAAATGGGAATTCATGGATCTGCTGGCTAATGGCTGGGACCCTGCATTGGATAAGCCTGAAGATATGGCTATTGTAAACGATAGCACACTGGTAATAGGCCAGGACAATGACTTTGGTAACACCAGTGTTCCTGCAAATGGCATCATTCTGCCCACCAACCTGGCATCTACTATGTATGTTTACAAACTGGCAGGCAGCAATAAAATATCAGGTTATGTAAAATCCCCATATACCTGGCCGTTGAGCAATACAGGCATCACTTCAGTAGATACTCCTGCGATGAAGATATATCCAAACCCTGTTCAGCGCGGCACTAACCTGCAGTTTAGCCAGCCTGTTTCAGGTATGGTGTACGATATGACAGGCCGCGTTGTATTAAGCATGCAGAATGCCGGCCATATCAATACGGCCAACCTTACAAACGGTATTTATATCATCAAGACAAGCAATGGCAGTATCAGCCGCTTCGTAGTTGAGTAATTTTGAGTTTTTTATACCATTACACTGTAAAGGCTGCCCGTAAGCAGCCTTTATTTATTCATATAAATAACGTATATTTGCTATTATAAATAAACCCTGAAAACTATAGCTATCGTCATGTCCACAACAAAATACAAGTCGGGCATTTACAAGTACTATTGATTTTCAATAGCTTATATTTTACACTAAAACAGTAAAAAATAAAACACGAAAAATCACAACAAAACACAACATTTTGCAGCACCATGAAAACCGGAAACAATCAGAAACAATTATGAGGCAGTTTCTTGCGGCGCACCAAACCAGTGTGTCTTCCATTGGTCAGGTGTCAGGGCATCAGCCACGTCAAAATCACCTATTTTGGTACGGCGTAGCTCTTTCAGGTAGCCGCCACAGCCCAGGGCAGCCCCAAGGTCGTTGGCCAGCGAACGGATATAAGTACCTGTACTGCATGCCACCCGAAAGTGTACCTCAGGCAGCGCCACTTTGGTGATCTCAAAAGCGGTGATGCGCACATTGCGTGGTTCCAGCACTATCTCCTTGCCCTTGCGTGCCAGTTCATAGGCACGTTTGCCATCTTTCTTAATGGCCGAATGGATAGGGGGCACTTGCTGTATGTCACCTTTAAAGGCTTCTGTAGCGGCTATTATGTCCGCTTCCGTCAAATGCTCAAAAGGCTTGAAGTCTTCAGGCTCGCTTTCCAGGTCGTAGGTAGGTGTGGAAGCGCCCAATTGTATGATGCCCGTATATTCCTTCGGCAGGCGCTGGTATTCGGCTATACGCTTAGTGAATTTACCGGTGCAGCATATCAGCAGCCCTGTAGCAAGTGGGTCCAGCGTGCCGGCGTGGCCTATCTTCACTTTCGACAGGCGCTTTACTTTGTTGATGGCATCAAAGGATGACCATTTGTAAGGCTTGTCTATCAATATTACAGCGCCATCTTTCAGCTCATCTATACGGGGCAATGCTTGCATGGCGGCAAAGATAGCAGCTTGCCACAAAAACTTGGGGAAAATTGAAAGGGCAGCATCATGATAATTATTACAATATAAGTTTAAACTAAGCAGGCATTTACAGCAATTCGCTCACCAACAAGTACCTTTGCACTATGTCTTTTTTCAATAACGGGGGTAACCCATTTGTGATAGCCGGCCCCTGCAGCGCAGAAACACGTGAACAGGTATTAGAAACGGCAGCGGCTATTGCAGGGCGCATACAGCTCTTCAGGGCTGGCGTATGGAAACCCCGCACCAGGCCGGGTAGTTTTGAGGGTATGGGCGAAGCAGCTTTGCAATGGCTGCAGGAAGTGAAACAGGTACACGGACTTCCGGTAACAATAGAAGTAGCAGAGCCCCTGCATATAGAGCTGGCTTTGAAATATGGCATAGATGTATTGTGGATAGGGGCCCGCACTACGGTAAATCCCTTCCAGGTACAACGCTTGGCCGATGCATTGAAAGGTGTGGACATACCGGTGATGGTAAAAAACCCGGTAAACCCGGATGTGGACCTGTGGCACGGCGCTATAGAGCGGCTGGAACATGCGGGCATTACAGATATAGCCGCCATCCACCGTGGCTTTTCCAGCTACAATGCCGCATCGCCATATCGCAATCAGCCCAACTGGCCCATACCTATCGAACTGAAAAGGCGCAGGCCATCATTGCCCATCATTTGCGACCCCAGCCATATTAGCGGCAACCGCGATTTGGTGGCACGCGTAGCACAAAAGGCCATGGATATGGGCTTTGGCGGCCTGATGATAGAAACGCACCCCAACCCGGCGGAAGCCTGGAGCGATGCGGCGCAACAAATAACCCCGGATGCACTTATAGCGCTTATAGACAACCTGGTAGTACGCCAGCTATATACTACAGATACCGGTAAGAGCCTCAGCCTCGAAAACCTGCGCCAGATGATGGATGGGATAGATGCAGAGATCATCGACCTGATAGCCCGCCGTATGGAGTTGAGCGAACGTATGGGCGCCGTAAAGAAAGACTGCAATATGACTGCTTACCAGCCGGAACGCTGGCAGGAAATAGTGGCAACACGCGGCGACAGGGCTGAAAAGCTAAACCTGTCGCGCGAATTCATTGTGTCATTATATGAAAAGATACACGATGAAAGCATCAAAAAACAGCTGGAGATATTGCAGGCTTTGATGAATGAAGTAAAAGGTTAATTTTATCCCCTTCAAAAACTATAAAGGACTTTGGCCCTAAAGCAACACAAGGACGAGCGCGTACGGTACGAACAGCAGGTAGATAACTCAAGGCAGTATGTATTGCCTTTTATTGAGGAAACCCACCCTATAAAACCCGGCACCAATGTGCTGGAAATAGGCTGTGGCGAGGGAGGCGTACTAGTACCTTTTATGGATAAGGGTGCTCATTGTGTAGGTGTCGACCTTAATGAACTGCGCATAGACTATGCCAATAACTTTTATAAAAATGAAGTAGCCGCAGGCAAAATAAAGTTCCTGTATAAGAATGTATATGATGCCGACTTCCTGGAGATGTACAAGGGCTTCTTCGATG
>JANLJF010000043.1 GCA_029255605.1 Azovibrio restrictus | reverse complement strand
GGTCTTTCAATGGTTTCATTGCTGTGGTATTGCCTGTCTGCTTTATCAGGCCCACTATCTTCTCCAGTCTTTCTTTCCCTACCAGTTTATTCGCATTCAGTTCGCCACTGGCAATAAATGGCAATAGGTGCGTTTCTATGGTATTCTCGCTTAGGCCGCGCCTTGCAGCTATATCAGCTACATCATAGCCCTCCTGCAGCATATCGTACGATATGCGTTGCGTATTGCTGATGCCCGGCTTACCGCTCCCCTTCTTCACAGCGTTTTCTCGCTTTGGTGTCTTCAACTGTATCTTACTTTCCAGCTTGTAGGCTGCGGCATATGATTGTATGGCTTGCAGGAATGCAGGCCCATACTTCGCTACCTTATGGTCGCCAAAGCCGGAGATCTTTCTCAGTTGTTCAAACGTCACGGGCAGGTACGTAGCCATTTCCTGCAGCGTGTTATCACCTACTATTATGTAGGCCGGCACATTCTCTTCTATCGCTATCTCCTTACGTACTTCTTTCAGTTCGTTAAGCAGTTCCTTATGTTGTTGTGGCACTTCTGTTATGCTGGCGGCAGTTTCTTTTGGCTTTTTCACCACCAGCGTCACTTTCAGCTCACCTTTCAGTATGCGCCAACTGGCTTCATTCAGTTTCAGCGATGGATAAATACCTTCTTCTACATTCAGCAACCGTTGTTGTAATAGTTGTTTGATGATGGTCTGCCACTCTTCTTTCTTCAGTTCTTTACCTATGCCAAATGTCTTCAGCAGTTTATGTGCTGCTACTATCTTCAAACTCTGCGAACCACGTATGAAATCGATGATATAATCCGCGCCATACTTCTCCCCTGTTCTGGATATGGCAGATAATACTTTCTGTGCTTCTATGGTTGCATCTTTATGCTCCAGGTTGCTGAGGCAATAATCGCAGCTACCGCAGTAGGCAGGCGCACGCTCACCAAAGTATTCCAGTATATACTGCCTTCTGCACCCGTCATGCTCTGCAAATTCTTTCATTTGCATCAGTTTTTTCTTCATGATGGCGGTCTGCTCAGTATTCCCTTCCACGGTTGCAAAGCGCAGTAGCTTCATCACATCGCCCGATGAATAGTACATGATGGCATCGCTATGCAATCCATCCCTGCCGGCCCTGCCCGTTTCCTGGTAGTAGCCTTCCATATTCTTCGGCACATCATAGTGCATCACATAGCGCACGTTGGGTTTATCTATACCCATACCAAAGGCTATCGTGGCCACTATCACGCGTATCTCATCCCGCTGAAAACGTTCCTGCACTTTGGCACGTTCCTGCATCCCCATGCCTGCGTGATAATGCGCGGCTTCGTAGCCCATCTCTTTTAGCTTGCTGGCTATGCTTTCTGTACTGTTGCGGGAAAGAGCATATATGATACCACTATCCCCTTTATGCTTATCCAGGTAATGCGCCATTTGTGTTAGTGCATCCTTCTTAGGTTGTATATAGTAGCTGATGTTTGCCCGGTTAAAGCTGGATATAAAAACCTTGGCTGTAGTTTGTATGTGCAGCTTGTCCAATATATCTTTTTGCGTAATGGTATCGGCACTGGCAGTTAGTGCTATCACAGGCACTTGCGGAAAATTTTGTTTCAATGCAGATAGTGCTACATATTCCGGCCTGAAATCATGTCCCCATTGCGATATGCAGTGTGCTTCGTCCACTGCAAATAAAGAGCATGGCAATGTACCTAAGAATTGCATGAATTGCTGCCCGTTACTAAACAACCGCTCCGGTGCCATGTAGAGTAGTTTTATTTCTCCATTTCGCACGGCACTTATTACATGGTTTTGCTCTTGCTGATTTAATGTAGAATTGAGATAAGCTGCCCGTATGCCATTTGCCTGCAGGCTATCTACCTGGTCTTTCATCAATGCTATCAGCGGAGATATAACGATGGTAAGCCCCGGCAATAAAACAGCGGGCAATTGATAGCAGATAGATTTACCACCACCTGTAGGCATGATGGCCATCACATCTTTACCGGCAAGCACGGTTTCAATAATAGCCTGCTGGTTCAGCCTGAAATCCTCGTAACCAAAAAAATGTTTTAATGCTTGTTGTAGTGTAGGGCGTCCGCTCATCAGGCTGCAAATATACGCTCACATTCTGCCTTCAATTGCATTTTATCTATCGGTACTACGCCAACAGATTCGCAAACCAGCCCACCCGCTATATTCGATATTTCAGCCATCAGCCTTGCATCTTTTGTCAATGCATATACTACGGAGGCCGTAGCTATTACCGTATCGCCTGCCCCAGACACATCAGCGATAGTACGCACATGCGTGGGTATCATCCCCGATGTGCCGCTGTTATAATACACCCCTTTTTCAGAAAGGGTGATGAAGGTAATATCATGTTGCAGTATTTCTTTCAGCTTTTCATGCACCGCATTCAGGCTGCCTGCGTTCACCTCTTCCAGCGGCAGGTGCAGCCCTTCTCTTACTTCTTTCAGGTTGGGCTTAAAAACGGTTACATGCTTATACTCCAGGAAGTTTTTAAACTTAGGGTCTACTGTTGTGATGATGCCAATATGCCTGCAATGCTCGGCTATGCGGTGTATCACATTCTCTTTCAGTACACCTTTGTTATAATCTTCAAATATCACCACCTGCGGTTTTTCTATTTGCAGGTAGCGCATCACTTTATCTATAAACGGATGCTCTTCTTCTGTGCTCAGGTCATCACATACTTCCTCATCCAACCGCATCATATGCTTGCCTTCGGTGATGATACGTGTTTTAGTGGTAGTTGGCCGATGCTGGCTGTTTACCAATAAAGAAGTATCTATACCTGCATCTTCTGCAAGTTTTCTCAGCAGCCTGCCTTCGCTGTCATCACCTATCACGCTGGCCAGTGTTACTTTGGTGCCCAGCGCTTTGCAGTTCAGTGCTACATTGGCAGCGCCGCCCAGCCTGTTATCTCTTTGCCTTACCGTTACCACCGGCACAGGTGCCTCGGGCGACATGCGTTCTACTACTCCCCAGCGATAGTTGTCCAGCATCACATCCCCTATCACTACCACATGCAGTTGCTGCATGTCGTCAAACATCTTGTCTATCACTTCTTTATTCATTTGGTAGCCGCACCACGCTTTTGTAAATAATAATAAATAGGAATACCTGCCAATACTATGATAAGCCCCGGCCATGTATAGGTAGGCTTGTGTATCAGCAGCACCATGCATATAAAGGCCGCCAGTATAATGTATATCGCCGGTATCACCGGGTAGCCAAAAGCCTTATATGGTCTCGGCATATCAGGTTGCGTTTTGCGCAGCTTGAAGATACCCGCTATCGTCAGCGAATAGAATATCAATACCGTAAAGATGATATAATCCAGCAGGTTGCCGTACTGCCCGCTCAGGCACAGTACCGATGCCCATATACTTTGCATCCACAGTGCTTTCGCTGGCACACCTTTATCATTCAGCTTGCCCGCTGCCGGTAAAAACAGGTTGTCTTTAGCCATTGTATAATACACGCGCGCACCCGAAAGTATCAGCCCGTTATTACAACCAAAGGTCGATATCATAATAAGCACGGCAATGAACGTAGTGCCAAATGCACCGAATATCTTTAGCGCAGCCGCCAGCGCCACCCTGTCCGATGGTGCATTAGCTATTTCGCTGATGCTCAGTACATTCAGGTACATAAAGTTCATAGATACATATAGCAGTGTTACCACTACCGTACCTATAAACAAACTCAGGCCTATATTACGCGCAGGGTTCTTCATCTCCCCTGCTATAAAGGTCACGTTATTCCATGCATCGCTGGAAAACAGCGCACCCACCATGGCTATACATATCGATATCACAAGCGTACCTGTGCTCAGGCTTTCATGTGTTATCACATCTGCATCGCCACCTATCTTCTTGGCAAACCATGCTGCATCCCAGTTGTTCTGCCATATGCTGCCGTCTTTAAACAGGAAGAAACCAAACAGTACCAGCGCACCCATTGCCAGTATCTTGGCATTGGTAAAGATGAACTGTATCCACTTGGCATTTCTTACACCGCGGGTATTGATGTAGGTTAATAGTATAATCGTTGCCAGCCCCGTAAGCTGTGCCGCCGTTATTTTAAAATCCGCTATCGGTCCCAGTTGCATAGGCCCTACCAGCACATTGCTTTCCCCCAGCGATGGGATGAGGTATCCCGTAAACTTACCAAAGCCTACAGCTACGGCGGCTATGGTACCTGTTTGTATCACGGTGAAAAATGCCCACCCGTACAGGAAGCCCCACAGCTTACCGAATGCCTCACGCAGATATACATACTGGCCACCGGCGTGTGGGTACATACCACTCAATTCGCCATAGCTTAGCGCCGCAGCCAACGTAATGAAACCTGAAATAAGCCACACTACCACCAGCCAGCCGGCACTACCTACATTGCGCGCTATATCGGCACTTACTATAAATATACCCGAGCCTATCATCGACCCGATTACCAGCAGTGCGCCATCCAGTAGCGATAACGAACGGCGAAAAGATGTGTTGTTTTCCAAACAGCGAAGATTTTACAGAAAAATACTAATTATTTCTTCGCTTCAGCAGGTTCTTTTACAGGGTTCTTTTCATTCAAACCTTTAATTACGTCTGCCGTAATATCTAAGCTCTTGTTGGCAAACATGATAGATCCACCTCTTGTATAGGAAAGGATGTAGTCATAATTTTTGCCTTTATTATAGTCCGCAAGAAAGCTGTCCAGTTGCTTTTGCAGGTTGGTATTAAATTCTACCTGCTCTTTCATCAATTGCTGTGTCAGCGCCTCTTCTCTTGTTTTCAGGCTTTGTTCCATCTGCATCAGGCGCTTGCCAGTGCTTTGTTGTTCTGCCTCAGTCATAGTACCGGCCTGCGCTTTGCGCTGTGCTGCTGCATAGTCGTTTTGCAGTTGCTGGGCACTGCGCTCCAGCTCTGCGCGCATTTCTGCCTGGCGCTTTTCAAATTTTACCTTCTCATTTTTCAGATACTCGAAATTTGCTTCCAGTGAGTCTATGTTCACATAGGCTATACGGCCGGTGCTGGGTGTTCCGGCTGCGCTGCTTGTTTCTGCTGGTTGCTTGGCCGTTTCTTTCTTTTCCTGTGTACAACTAAAAAGCGTAAGGGTACCCAATGCCAGTGTGCCGAAAATGGCAGATGTATTCTTCATGAAAATTATTTGATGATTATGTGATGTGCAGCAAAAATAATATCTATTGATACAGGTTGTACTGCACTTGTTTCTTAAAACTTTGGTAATTCAGCCACCTGTTTAATAATAAAGGCT
>JANLJF010000042.1:34691-73113 GCA_029255605.1 Azovibrio restrictus | reverse complement strand
CTGCGCATGGCCGATGGCCGGTAAGAGTAATAGGAGCAGAAACAGTTTTTTCATACTGCCAATTTACAGGTTTCAGCTAATAATTTGCACATTTGCGCTATGCTTAGCTATTGGGAACAACAGTCTTTTCTTCAGTACGATTATATAGTGATAGGTGCGGGTATCGTAGGCCTTAGTACAGCTATTGAACTGAGTGTTAAATATTCCGCGGCGCGTATCCTTGTTTTGGAAAGGGGATTGCTGCCCACAGGTGCCAGTAGCCGCAATGCAGGCTTTGCCTGTATGGGCAGCCTTACAGAGTTGCTGGATGATGCACAATATAGCGATGAAACGGAAATAATATCCTTATATGAGCTTCGCAAAAACGGGCTTGAAAAACTGCGTGCAAGGCTGGGTGATGCAACCATAGGCTATGCAGCGAATGGTAGCTATGAACTGATAAGCACGCAGGAACTACCTGCTCTTGATAAAATAGACTACCTGAACAAGCTACTGCTACCTGTAACGGGCAAGCCTGCCTTTCAATTGGCAAACGATAAAATAGCGCAGTTCGGGCTTAATAAATGCTATACACAGGCGCTAATAGAAAATACCTGCGAAGGCGAACTGAACACCGGAAAGATGCTGCGTGCACTGGCCGACTGCGCCATTGCCAAAGGCATTGAGATAAAGACAGGTGCCGAAGTAATACGCTTTGAAGATGAAGGCAAGGAAGTAATGGTTGAAATAGCGCATCCTGTAAGGGGTGAGTCATTGTTGCTGAAGTGTAATGCGGTTTGCATTTGTACCAATGCCTTTGCTGCACAGCTATTATCGGGCGAAGATGTAGTGCCTGGCCGCGGGCAGGTATTGATAACCGAACCGGTTGAAGGACTGAAATTCAAAGGCGTGTACCACTTTGATAAGGGCTATTATTATTTCCGCGAAATAGATGGCAGGGTGTTGCTGGGTGGTGGCCGCAACCTCGACTTTGAAGGAGAAACAACTACAGAGCTTACGTTGAATGAGCGCATCCAACAAGACTTGGAAGCTAAGTTGAAGGATATAATACTGCCCGGTACGCCATTCGCCATAGCGCAGCGGTGGTCGGGCATCATGGCTTTTGGTAAAACTAAACGGCCTATTGTAAAGGCATATTCACCGCGTGTATTTGGTGCCTTCCGCATGGGGGGAATGGGTGTAGCGCTGGGCAGTGAAACGGCTGCTGCGGTTGCTGCTTTAATGTAATAGGTTGAAATCTTTGCGCAGGCGTATAGCTACTTCGCCAATGGGTAGGCCCATTACATTGTAATAGTCGCCATCTATCTTTTCAATGCCTATCATGCCTATCCATTCCTGTATGGCATAGGCACCTGCCTTATCAAAAGGCTTATAGTTACTTACATAGTGTTGTATCTGCACATCGGTCAGTTTACGGAAGTGTACTTCCGTTACGGTAGAAAAGCTTACCTGCTTATCGCCCTGCTGCATGCATACGCCTGTCACTACCTTGTGCACCCTGCCCGATAACTTTTGCAGTATACTGATGGCATCTGCTTCATCTTTAGGTTTGCCCAGTATCTCATCGTCCAGCAATACTACCGTATCCGCTGCAATGATAATGGCATCATGCACCTGCTGTTCTATAGCGGCTGCTTTCTTTTGGGCAAGATGCACCGGCACTTCTGCTCCCGGCATACCGGGTGGGTTGGTTTCATCCACATCGGTTATGATGATGGTGAAATCTATCTCTGCCAGCTCCATCAATTGCTTGCGGCGTGGCGATTGCGATGCCAGAATTACTTTATGCATGTGCCTGGAAATAATAAATGATCAATGAACCGATACCTGAAACCATAATGATCTTCAGCCAGCGGCTCATGTTATGGTAGTGTTGTGTAGTGGCTGTTTTAGGCAGCTTGACGATCCATATGGCTATAGGAACTGCCAGTGCCAGTATCGTGTAAATACCCAATGCCCACCAGCCCGCGCCAAACAGCTTGATGCTGCCTATCAGCAAAGGAAGGATAGATAATACACCCAATACTTGCGTAAAGCGTACGGAGCGCAGCAGGCCCCACTTTATGGGCATCGTAACGCAGCCTTCTTCTGCATCGCCTTTAAAGTCTTCCATATCTTTCACTATTTCGCGCATCCACGTAAGCGAAAAAGCGAAACAGGTATATATGCCCAATACCCATGCAGGGTTAGGTACTACACCATGCATCGTTTCCACAAAAGCAGGTAACAGCATATAATGATGTATAGCTGTTTCATACAGCATCAGGGTAACGATGGTAAGGCCTGTAAGCAAAGCCACCACCACATTGCCGGTCATAAACTGCCTTTTGAACTTGGTAGAATATAACCAGAGTAATATCGTACATCCTATCTGCAGCAGCACCCAGCGATACCTTCCTCCTTGTCCTGCCACAAGTATAGCAAGCCATATGGCGGCAATGTTAAATAAGCTGTGTACCACGATGGCCATCCGCAGTGGTATCTGCTTTTCCAGTATCACTTTATCGGGCCGGTTGATGGCATCTATTTTAATGTCGAAATAATCGTTGATGATATAACCCGCTGCTGCTATCAGTACGGTAGAAGCCGATAGCAGCATGAAATTGGTGAAATTCAATAGCAGGGGCGTATTACTATAGCTTTTAATTGGCAGTATGACGCAGGCCCATGCCAATAGCTGTGTCAGGAACACGATCAGCAGGTTTTGCCAGCGTATGAGTTTTAGCCAATACATTTTTAATGTTGATTGGTTGACTTGTTGATTAGTCAATCTGTCAAATCAACTAATCAACCTGTCAACTATTTACCCCATGTAGCAGGGTCTATACGCCATTGTTCCAGCGTAGCTTTTTGTTCGCTTTGTATCAGTGATTGTTCTTCGGCCACTTCCATCAGGGCACTATAGTTACTGATGGTGTACAATGGTACGCCTGCTTTTTCAAATGCATCGGCAGCTGCATTAAAGCCGTAGGTGAACAGGGCACACATGCCTATCACTTCGCCACCAGCAGCGCGTATAGCATCTACTGCCTGCAGGCTGCTTTTGCCTGTCGATACCAGGTCTTCTACTACCACTACTTTTTTACCCGGTTCCATATGGCCTTCTATCTGGTTGCCCATGCCGTGCTCTTTCGGCTTGCTGCGTACATATATAAAAGGCAGCTTCAGCAGGTCTGCAGCCATCACGCCATGTGCTATGCCGGCCGTAGCCACACCAGCTATCACTTCCGCATCCGGAAAATGTTCCAGCACCATATTGGCCAGTTCGCTCTTTACAAAATCGCGTACATACGGGTGCGAAAGCACTTTGCGGTTATCGCAATATACCGGCGAATGCCAGCCCGACGCCCACACATAAGGCTTTTGCAGGTTTATTTGCAATGCTTTAATTTGCAGCAGCTTTTCGGCGAAATGTTTTTGTGTACTCATAACCGCTCAAACCTACGTCAATTAAGCAAGTTTACAAACACAGGCCCGAGATGTTTACACAGAAAATATACGTTAATAATAAGCCCCTGGTACTCACTACCGATGCCAAAACATATATGCAGGATAATGCGATGGCTACCGGTTACCTGCAGTTTACGGGTGCTTTTACGCGCAATTTCAGGCTGGCCTTGCAGCACCTGGAAAAACCCGGTACACTTGGTGCCATTATAGAAGATATTTCGCCCAATTCATTGCAGCAATCTTTATATGAACTGTATGAGCCGATAGATGCTGCCGGTGGGGTAGTGGAAAATGAAAATGGGGCAGTGTTGATGATATACCGCCGTGGGAAATGGGACCTGCCAAAAGGCAAGCGTGATGAGGGAGAAGATATGGCTACCTGTGCCCTGCGCGAGGTGAGCGAGGAAACTGGGCTGACAAAGCTGAAGCTGGCTGAAAAGATCGGCAACACCTACCATGTATATTCACAAGGCGGACAAAACCTGCTGAAATGTACTGCCTGGTATAAAATGAAAGGCTCGGTAAAAGATACCCTTGTGCCGCAGAAAGAGGAAAATATAATAGAGGCAAAATGGGTAGATGCAGCAGAAATGAAAATGATCGTTTATAAATCATACGAAGCCATACGGGAAGTGTTGATACTTGCCGGCTTGAAATGGTAAAATGAAAGGGCAGCTTACGAGCTGCCCTTTTTGTGTATACAGGAGTGTAGTTATTTAATAATCTGTATTTGTTGCTGGTATGCCAGTGTGCCGCTCTTTGTTACACGCGCTATATAGAGGCCGCTGTTTACATCAGGCAATCTTATTTCATTACTACCGTTTTTCAGTTGTGTGTGATAGGCTATGCGGCCGGTAATATCTACCAGTTCCAGTTGTGCTTCGTTCCTGTTGGGCAGGGTTACATATATGCGGTCTGTAGCAGGGTTGGGGTATATGTTGATGCCTTCATATGCCAATTGGGTAATGCCAGTAGGTGGCATTTTTACGGTTTCTTTATGCAGGGCAGCTACTACACGTGTTAGCAGTTTGTTGTTATCCACGCTATCCTGGTTCGATAATATGCATATAGCTACACCTGTAGCAGAGTCTATAAAATTCTCATTCAGGTAGCCGAAACAGGTACCACCATGTGAATAGCCCGTGCGGCCATTCAGTGGGCGAAACCACATGACGCCTAATCCGTACCCATTATTAGCATTCAGCTTTACAAGCGTTTTCATTTCTGCCAGCGAATTGCTGTTGATGATCTTGCCGGTCATCAATGCATCCCAGAATTTAACCACATCTTCGGCATTCGCAACCAGCGCGCCGGCAGACGTAGCCATACTTAAAAAGGCTGTATTGTCATAGCTATAAGCATCCATCATATCCGTTAGTTGGGCAGGGTTGCCATCAGTAGACCAGCCATGTGGTATAGTAATGCCTGCCTTTTCTACAGGATAAGTAGCTGTGTGAGAAAAGCCTTGTGGGTCTAGTATCATTTTACGTACACTCTCTGCAAAAGATTCATTTCTTATTTGCTTTATGATAAGGCCCGCCAGCAGGTAATTGGTATTAGAATACGACCAGCTAGTGCCCGGTGCAAACTCAGGTGTGCTGATGAATGGCAGCATCTCTTCAGGCTGCCACACTTTGGTATAATCGCTATTAAGTGCTGCAAAGAAAGCTGAAGTATCGGTATAGCTGTATAAACCGCTGGTATGGTTCAGCATCTGGCGTATGGTTATCTGCCCGTTCACATTTGGTACGTTCTGAAACCATTTGCCTATCGTATCGTCGAGGCTCAGCAGCCCGCCTTCCTGTAGTTTCAGCATCATGGCAGCTACATAGGTTTTGGTATTGCTGCCTATAGGCAGGTACATATCTTTAGTTATAGGTACGCCGCTGTGCGATTCCCCGTACACGCCTGTCCATATGCCTTCATTGGGTATCAGTATGGCTGCAGATATACCTTTTATCTTGTTCTTTTGGCATACGCTATCCAGCACCTGCTGAAAGCGGCCCTGGTATACCGGCGCTATCTGGGCATGTGCAGATGCGGCATAAGTGATAGCAATGATTAGTGGGAGTAATAGCTTCTTCATAATGGTATGTGTTTTCCGTTTATGGATACAAAGCAAGGCAGTCTGCACCAGAGCAAAGATTTTTTTAGATGAACAAGAGTAGTATTTAGACGAGTTTATTTCGTCGAAGAAAGGAAGGGTTTTGTCTATTGCTTCTTTTACCTGCCATTATTTATATAGTTATTTGTATCGTGAAAGGCATTTTCAAACATATACTACGCATATTCAGCAGTCGTATAGCACTCAATATTTATCTATGGGTAGCATTGATATACCTGGTGCTCGACATGAATTATAATAATGAACAGGTATATACATACGGTATAATATACTCGCCATGGTACTATGGGTTCATACTGGTAGGATGCTTGTTGCAGATGGCACTTGTATATGTGAATACTTTGTTCCTTGCACCACGTTTCCTGGCCAGGAAACGATACGGCTGGTATTTTCTCTATATCTTTTTACTTACGGTTACGGTTTCCGTCATCTACACATTTGGTGTCAAAATAGCAGGGCGGCATTTTGATGTGGACCATGTGCAGCAAATGGGTTTTGTATCCGCACCTGTTAGTGATAAATGGACCTTAGCAGCTATTATAGATGACACTACTACTTATTTCGTAGGTAATATCCTTTGGGTGTTGGTTTTTACTATGGCATGGTTTACACGCGATTACTATCGCCAACAACGCTTGGCTGAAGAAGCCCGCCGGGAGCAGGTAGAAACGGAATTGAACTTTTTAAAAAGCCAGGTGAACCCGCATTTCCTTTTCAATACGCTGAACAATGTATATGGTCTTGCACTCAAAAAGGCGGATAACACCCCCGATGTAGTGCTGAAGCTATCATCCATTCTGCGCTATATGCTATACGAGAGCAATACCGATACAGTAGATTTCGATAAAGAGAAAGAAGTAATGCAGGCATATATAGAGCTGGAACTACTGCGTATTACCGACACATCTGGCCTGCATTTCGATATACGTGCCGACCGCAATTATAAACTGCCACCCTTGTTATGGCTGCCCGTGCTCGAAAATGTATTCAAGCACGGCACACGTTTTATTACCGATAAGCTGTTCGTTGATTTCAGGTTGGCGATTGTAAATAATGTATTCACCATTCATGCAGAGAATACCTACAAGCCGATGACCGATAAGGCAGATACTACAGGTGGTATCGGGTTGGTTAATTTATCAAAACGCCTTTCTATATTGTATCCCGGCAGGCATACCATTACCCGGCAACAAAATGAGGATAGGTATGCAATAGATGTAAAGATAGAGTTGTCATAACACAATGGACAAATTAAGAGTATTGATAGTAGACGATGAGCCCATAGCGCGCGATATACTGGAAAGCTATATTCAGAAGCTGCCGCAGCTTCAGCTTACAAGTACGTGCAAGAATGCGCTGGAAGCTATGCCCTTCATAGGTCGTGAAGAGGTAGACCTGCTGTTGCTCGATATCAATATGCCGGAGATAACAGGCATCGAGTTTGTAAAAATGATGCGCCAGCTGCCATGGCTTATCTTCACCACTGCTTATTCTTCCTATGCTGTTGAAAGCTATGAATTGAATGCCGTGGACTACCTGCTGAAACCCATTAGTTTCGATCGTTTTTCAATCGCAGTAGATAAAGTGCTCTCATTGAAAAGGCTGACCAGTGCCGGCGCTGCACAAAACGATGCGCACATATTTGTGAAAACAGATGGCCGCCTGGTGAAAATAAACCTTGCCGACCTGTGGATGGTAGAAGGACTGAAAGACTATGTAAAACTGCATCTGAAAACCGGTAATCTCGTCATTCACAGCACTATGAAGAATATCGAAGATAGCCTGCAAGGCTATGATGCCTTTGTGCGTGTGCATAAATCGTACATCATAAATATGCAGTATGCCAGCCAGGTAGATGGCAATACCATTTATGTCAACAATCAACCCATTTCTATTGGCAGCACCTACAAAACATTAGTACAGCAAGCTTTGCAAAAATATAAGATGCTATAATACTGTGTTGATTCTGTTTGGTTTAAATAATGCGGTGCCTTATATGTTTGTTGTTTCTTCTAAAATACTATGCGCTATCTACCTTTGCAGGTACATATGGCCTATTTTAAAAGAAATATCGGGAAGCTGATCGTACACGCCGAAAGAGTGCGCACCAAATATATCAAGCATCGCAATTTCCTGATTTTTATAAGCTTTATTGTCGGCATCATATCTGCATTGGCTGCCGTAATTCTAAAGATATCCGTACAGTTTGCAGAACATAATGTAGAAAGACTAAATGAGGCATTGGATAGTAACCTGATAAGCTCATTTTTCCCACTTGTGGGTATAGGCATATCCTTATTGTTGCTCAACCGTATATTCAAAGGACGCCTGAAAAGAGGCGTAGGATTTATATTAGAAAGCATTTTTACCCGTAATGGCACTA
This sequence comes from Azovibrio restrictus, assembly GCA_029255605.1. GTDB lineage: Bacteria > Bacteroidota > Bacteroidia > Chitinophagales > Chitinophagaceae > Polluticoccus. The sequence goes on along the minus strand of JANLJF010000042.1, from coordinate 65,155 downwards.
TACCGCGAAAGCATCTTTTCGGTCATTTACTTACCAGTGCTGCCACTGTTTCTATGGGCGGCTCAGTAGGCCTGGAAGCACCAATCGTGTCAACGGGTGCGGCCATAGGCTCGCGTACTGCGCACGACCTGCGCTTGTCGCCGAAGGATACTATCCTATTGCTGGCTTGTGGCACTGCCAGCGGTATAGCTGCTATATTCAACAGCCCTATAGCGGGCATCATATTCGCTTTGGAGGTGTTGATGGTAGATTTTAAAACACCGATGTTTATCCCGCTGCTGATATCTACGGCTACGGCTACCGTGTTATCTCAAATTCTATACACGGATAAGTTCTTCTTCTTCGCTGTGCAAGGGTGGGATATAAAAGCCATCCCTTTTTATATATTGCTGGGTGCTATATGCGGTGTTGCGTCTGCCTATACATCATTTGTTGTCGAAAAAACAGAACATACATACAGCAAGTATAAACCGGGCTGGAAAACCTGGTTGCTGGCCGGTATCCCGCTATGTTTATTGATATTGGTATTACCCGGGTTATATGGTGAGGGGTACGTACTTGTTACAAACCTGCTACGGGGCAATACGGCTATTCTTACCGGGCATTCTTTTCTTACAAACAATTCCACACCATATGCTACGGTGCTTATGTGCCTGCTCCTTATTGCTTTTAAGCCTTTCAGTGCCGCACTTACAGTAGCTGCAGGTGGCAATGGAGGTGTTTTTGCACCGGCCCTTATTATTGGCGGCCTGGTGGGTTTTCTTGTTGCCTACCTGCTTAATATGTCGGGGCTTGTGGAACTGCATACGGCTAACTTTATTATTACAGCTATGGCTGGTGTGTTAGCCGGTGTTATGCATGCCCCCCTCACTGCTATATTTCTGCTGGCAGAAATAACCGGTGGCTATATTTTGTTTATTCCGCTGATGATCGTTTGCGCTATATCCTACTTCATGACACGCAAGTACGCAAGGTTCTCTATATACCATCGCTCTCTTGCAAGTAAGAACATCTTAGATGCAGATGATGCTTATGACCAGTTATAATTGAAGCTTACTGTCATGCAATTGTAATAAGGTGTTCTGTTTCCCGATTTTCACTGTCCTTTTCCCAAAAGTGAAAGCAGAATGTTTTTTTGCGCCGCTATCTTTGCGTCACAATTACCACTTGTACCACCATAGCTACGGTTACATTAGCAAGCATTAAACTCATCAATCACCAATAACCCAAGTTATTACTTGCGAAACATTGCATGCATATGTGATATGGACACACTTTATTGGTTTTTACTGAACAACTTATTATTCTTAATATAAAACAAATGAAAAAACAATTACTTGCAACATTAATGCTGGCGTCGGCGGTAACTGCAAAGGCACAGGTAGTGAATGATACCGTTACCCTGGGTGCCGGTTATGCAAACCAGGTTTGGTATAGCCTTGCCAACGATGAGAAGGGAACAGAGCCACGTGCTAACTGGGATTTAGCTTTCAACCTGAAAGACATCACTTCTCCTGTATTTGTGAATACCAACTTCAGCCACATGGGTTCATTAGGTGTTACCCTGTGGAACTATCCTAAAGATGATACTTCTGCATGGTCATCCATAGATACAACAGGGCTGAGCACATGGGCACCACGTCACAATTCCGATACTTCATGGGCTTTGGGTGCTATGGGTAACTACATCGACCCGGGTAACTCAAACGACGTGGATTGGGGTGTTTACGACCCTACAACGCACTATATAACGGGTGACTCTTTATATATCATCAAGTTAGGTAACGGTATGTACAAAAAACTGTGGATGAAGCACCTGAAAAGCGGCACGTTCACTTTCACATATGCAAACCTTGATGGCTCTAACGAACAAACAGCAGCCATCAAAAAATCTGATTATGCCGGTAAAAACTTCGTGTACTATTCAATTGAAAACGATGCAGTGCTGAATCGTGAGCCTTTAGCTGCCGATTGGGACCTGACCTTTACACAATATGTATCTTTTATTCCTGCCGGTCCTGGTGTGGTTATGCCTTACACAGTAACAGGTGTGCTGCAAAACAGGGGTGTAACAGTAGCAGAGGTGGGCAACCTGCCTAACAAAACTACTTACAACAACTTCAATGCACATGCTTATGCTACTGCCATCAATACTATCGGTAGCGATTGGAAATCAAACAGTGGTGTTGTAAGGGATTCACTGGTTTACTTTGTAAAAGCTGTGGATGAAACTATCTGGAAAATGATATTCACAGGCTTTGAAAGCGGTCTTAGCGGTGGTTTGGGTAAGATTATCTTCTCTAAAGAGATAATGCAATCTACCAGCATCCGCAATGCAGAAGGGAAGGCTACAGCTACCGTGTCTGTATATCCTAATCCTGCTGCTGCTTCACAGCAAACAACTATCGTTTACAATTTTGAAACTGCAAATACCAATGCTAAACTGGCTGTGTACGATATGGCAGGCAGGGTAGCATATACTACAGCATTAGACAATAATGTAGGTCTGCACACCGTGCAACTGCCATCTAATACACTGCAGGCGGGTATGTACATCATCAATATCAGCACAGATAATGGTAATATGCAGCAACGTATGATCATCAAATAAGCGTAGTAGTCATATCCATCAATCAAGCGCCCCTCCTTCATCGCAGGAGGGGTTTCTTTTTTTAACGTAACCTAAACCTTACCTTAACACCTCACCAACGGTCTGCATGGTAATTTTGTATCAAAAGCAGGAGCGGATGATGTCGAGAGTTACCCCATTACGAAAAGCAGCACACATACAGCATGGGTTTCAACTGGTGAAAAACAGGAAGACCCTGTGGGCTATGTTGAAAGATGTATGGAGAGGCAGGTATAAATTATCTTTCTATACCACATTTGTGATAATCATGGGTTTACTCTATGTTATCCTCCCGTTTGATTTCGACTGGATACCCTTTTTAGGCTGGCTTGATGACGGCTTTATTATTTTCCTCGTTTTCAAAAGATTGCAAAAAGAAACCCAGCGCTATATACGCGCCAAGGTTATGGAACGGAAAGGGGACTACTAAAACTTCACTTCTGCAGGAATTATCTTGCTCACGTCTCCATTATTACGTATCACATCGCGCACAATGGTCGACGAGATAGTAGAATATTCCGGCGCACAGGTCAGGAATATGGTTTCTATTTCCGGTGCCAGCATCCGGTTCATATCAGCTATGGCTTTCTCATATTCAAAGTCGGCTATATAGCGTATGCCGCGCATCATATATTGTGCGCCTACTTCTTTACAGTAATGAATGGTAAGGCCCGAATAGCTGGTAACACTTATCTGCGGGTAATCTTTAAATATTTCTTTCATCCAGGCTATGCGCTGCTCTACGGTAAACATAGGTGTCTTCTGAGAATTGACCCCGATGGCAATTATCAGTTTATCAAACAAAGAAACCGAACGTTTGATAACATCTACATGGCCAAGTGTAATGGGATCGAATGTGCCGGGGAATAAACAAACGCGTTGCATAGCTTATTTATTGGGATGATGGAAGAATGTAAATATCGTAGTGCCGTAATTTTTCATGCGTAAAAAATTAGGGTGCTTCTGGTAATCGTTCCTGGTCGTATGTTCATGCACAAATATACCTTCCGGTGCCAGCATATTCTTTTCAAATACCAGCATGGGCACGTCGTCTATATTCACCAGGTCGTAAGGGGCATCGGCAAATATAAAGTCATATTGCTCCGTGCTCTGTTTCATGAATTTGAAAACATCGCCGCGAATGATTTGCAATTTGTCTTCAATGCCTAGTTCCTTCGCTGTCTTTTTTATAAAGCTGATATTGCCCATGTCGCGCTCTACTACCGTCATGTCAGCTGCTCCGCGCGATGCCAGTTCGTAAGTGATATTGCCTGTGCCTGCAAATAGCTCGCAGGTTTTTGCATCTTCCAGGGCTATCAGGTTTGCCAGTATGTTAAACAATCCTTCCTTCGCCAGATCTGTGGTGGGCCTTGCCGGTGTGGTAGTGGGTGGGTTAAATCTGCGTCCGCTGAAAATGCCACCTACAATGCGCATGCGTATAGTTGTTGTAACAAATAGATCGTCCCCGTCCAGTTCCTGTCGTTCGATGGCACGTTGCCGCTGCCATCCTTCAGTTCAGGAAAGTATTGGGTCAGTTCTGTCACGATGCCTGCCAGGCTTTTATTAGCAGGTGTGCATTGCAGCGATAGCTCGCTTTCGTTTATATTATGCTGCTTGCACAGGTGCTTAAAGTGGTAAGCAATGTCTTCTGCCGTCTGGTAGTTGAATACCTGGTGCCAGTACAGTGTACGGTTTTTATACAGCGTAGCATATACCTGTTCGCCGGTAATGCTGCATTGCAGTGAACATTCAGACCTGAATGGCTTATAAAACTGGTAAGAAGCGAAGGGTAATACCCTAGCTTTGGTAAAATAACGGCCTATCAGGCTTTTGATGGCGGCAGGCCATGCATACAGGTAGTGCGCTTTGTCTTCGCGCAGGTGATAGGTAGACATTACCTCGTTGCGCTCTATAAAGTGCAACTGGCGTATCCACTTATCTGCTTCCTGTTCCTTAAATAATATTTCGGGCACCAGCATGGTCTTATCGGTAGCTACAAAAGCAGCTATCACCTTATGCGGTGCGCCTAAAAGTGTTTCATTCAGAAATTCATGCTCGAAGAAGTCGAGTATCCATGGCGGCAGGCTTTTCTTATAATCATTATGGCTGATCATCAGCAAATCGCCCCTTTCACTAAAACCCGCTGTGGTAATACTGCGTGGTGTCAGCACCAGTATTACACGGGCTATCTGCGACACCAGGCTATCGCCATTGTGCACCCGGTAAACCTGGTGGTTTAAACTAGTATTTGTTACCTCCGACATAAAAGCACACAATTATAGAATAAATTTGCGACACTTCCACCATTATGCTTGTATGGCATATGAGCTGGGATAGTATGAAAAGCTTGCGGGGCTTGTTATAGGTTGTAATATCTTAATGCATTTGCCCTGCTGAATTTACCGATTGTGAAAGTAGCTATAACTAATAAAGGTATCCTGAAGCTGGCAGCACCTATTTCGCTGGCCTTGCTGATACCGCAAATAAGCTTTTTGACCAATACGGCTTTCCTGGGCCGCCTGGGTGAGCGCGAGCTGGCTGTAAATGGTATTACGGGTATCTTTTATCTCACCCTGTCTATGATAGGCTATGGCCTTGCCAGTGGCATACAGGTGCAACTGGCGCGCAGGGCAGGCGAGGGCGATAGTAAGGCACTTACCAATACGTTTACCAACGGTGTGATGCTATCGGTAGGTTGTGCATTCACGCTCATGTTGCTATCCCTGTGGGTGGCACCGCTGATATTCGGGCTGGGGCTGCACAATGAAAACCATACCTATCTTAGTATTAACTATCTATACTTACGGGTATGGGGCCTTCCTTTCCTGATGCTGACACAACTGGCCAATGCCTTTTATATATCCATCGGCAAGTCGCGGTTCCTGATATATGGCTCATTAGCCAGTACTGCTACCAATATCCTGTTCGATTACCTGTTCATTTTTGGCAAAGGTGGCTTTCCTGTCATGGGGCTCATGGGGGCCGCATTAGCGTCTATCGTGTCTGAGTTTGTTTATTGTGTGGTCATGTACAGCATCTTTTACTTTAAGAAGCTTTACAGGCAATACCCTGTCTTATCTTATTTCCGTTTCGATTCAGAATTATCCCAACGCTCCTTGAAAGTAGCAGCGCCACTCATTGTGCAGTTTCTCTTTAGTATAGGTGGCTGGCAGGTGTTCTTTATACTGGTGGAACATCTTGGCGAAAGAGAGCTGGCCGCATCGCAGATACTGCGCAGTGTGTTTGGCATTGTGAGCATTGGTACATGGGCGCTGGCATCTACCTGCAATATGATGGTAAGCAATGTGATAGGACAAGGCAAAGCACGAGAGGTAGTGCCGGTGATATGGAAGATATGCAGGCTTAGTTTCATCTACACGCTGATAGTATGCGTTCTACTCCTCACTTTCTCCGGTACCTTCCTGTCGCTGTACCGCGATGAACCGGGGCTGGTGGCGCTGGCCACACCCAGCCTGCGGGTAATAGTGATAGCCACCCTTATTATGGCGCTTTCCACAGTCATGTTCAATGGCGTGGTGGGTACGGGTAATACGGTAGTGAACCTGGCCATAGAAATAACCTGTGTGCTTTCCTACCTGGTATACTGCTACATTGTTATTGAAAACTACCGCATGCCGCTGGCCTGGGCATGGGGTTCCGAGTTCGTTTACTGGACGTCGTTATTCGTCATCTCCTTCATCTACCTGAAAAGCGGTAAATGGAAGGGAAAGCGGATTTAGTTAATTGGGAAATAGGTTAATAAGTTGATAGCGTGTAGCTATCTGCTATTACCATATTGTCGTTTTACCTTATTGACTTATTACCCTCCCGCTTACGCCGCCTGCTCCACAATGTCTTCCATATAGATGCCGTTGTGGCTTTCATCATATACACAGTCGCCATCTTTTATCAACAACACCTGGGGTGATTCGTGATGCACCGCGAATACCTCTGCTATCTTGTTCGAAATATTGCGGAAGCGTATCAGGTCGAGGTAGTAAAATTTAATGTGAGATGGTTCTTCACTGCGCTCCAACCGGGTCTTTATCATATCGCTGATATTGCAGCGGGTACTATGTTTAAATATCACAACCGGTTGGTTCTTACTTTCTTCTGCAATGCTATCCAGTTGTGCTTCCTCTGTAAGTGCTATCCAATTCATGATGCAAAAGTAGCTGTAAAATAATATGCCAACGAATGGAAAGACTGATATAGGTATGACCGATATTTATAAGCCGTTATTTATTACTTTCGCGCTCTCAATTCAACTTTGAAGTTTATGAAGCATGCATTTGTATTTCCTGGGCAGGGCGCACAATTCTCAGGTATGGGCAAGAACCTGTACGAGACAAATACATTGGCTAAAGAATACTTTGAGCAAGCCAACGAAATATTAGGTTTCCGCATTACCGATATCATGTTTAGCGGTAGCGATGAAGACCTGAAGCAAACCAAAGTAACCCAACCTGCTATATTCCTGCATTCTACCATACTGTTCCTCACCACGCCAGACCTGAAGCCTGATATGGTGGCGGGCCACTCGCTGGGCGAGTTTTCGGCACTGGTGGCTAATAAGGTGCTGAGCTTTGAAGATGGCCTGCGCCTGGTAGCCAAGCGTGCAGCAGCTATGCAGCGTGCCTGCGAGATCAACCCATCTACGATGGCGGCGATACTGGGCCTGGAAGATGCCAAGGTAGAGGAGATATGCGCCGGCATTACCGATGAGGTGGTGGTAGCTGCCAACTATAACTGCCACGGCCAGCTGGTTATCAGCGGCAGCATAGAGGGCGTGAACAAAGCCTGCGAGCTGATGAAGGCTGCGGGTGCCAAGCGTGCCCTGGTGCTGCAGGTGGGTGGTGCTTTCCATTCGCCACTGATGGAGCCTGCAAGGGAAGAACTGGAAAGCGCTATTATGGCGACCAACTTTGCCAACCCTACCTGCCCTGTGTACCAAAACGTAGATGCCCATCCATACATCACCCCTGCGGATATTAAGCAGAACCTGGTAGCCCAGCTAACGGCCCCCGTGCGCTGGACACAAACGGTGCAGAAGATGGTGGAGAATGGCGCTACCCGCTTTACAGAGGTAGGACCGGGTAATGTACTGCAGGGCTTGGTGAAGAAGATACATAAAGAGGCTGCTACAGAGGGTATCAACTAATCGCGATATAATATGTAAAAGCGGCTACAGGTATGTAGCCGCTTTGTTTTATACTTTACTTATGCGGAAGCTATTTGGATTTTGTCACTTTAATAGTTTCATGGCATGTATTGCCGGCGTCAACAGTTAGCAGGTAGTTGCCGGGAGGCAGCGTTTGGGATAAATCTGCCAGGTAGTTATTGGCTTGCAATAGTATACCGTTATAACTACCCACTTGTTTGCCCATTACATCTACTATGCGCACATTGGCTTCCTCTGTCTGCAATTCAGCAGGTATAGCCAGCGATACCCTGTCTGTAAACGGGTTGGGATATGCTGCCAGCTTTACAGATGCTTTAGCTCTTCTTAATTCTTCTATCCTTGCATCATGCTCACATTCTGTATTGACGGCAGCAGTTTCTGTGCTTTTGAAGGGTGAAGTGCTCCATGGGTGATACTTGTGCTGCATCTGATAGCCCATTTCAGGGAACACGGTATACAGATAATGGCACATCTCATTCTGTTTGCTGAAAGACAATACAGGTGTATTGGATGCATTGCCCCGATTATTAGGTATGGCATGATAATCAGGAGGCATGGCTACCAGGCCGGTACCATATTGGTCCATTTGCAGGTGCACGTACGATGCCGCCATACCAGTCATAGGGTTCATCTGCGTTGAATACCAGCCTACGTTTATAGAGGCGGTACTGGTCATATGATGATCGTAGCTGAGAAAAGGTGACATGTTATTACTACTATTGATAGGTGCGCTTGGTAAAATCGAATTGTCGTTCACGACCCTGGTAACGGGGAATATACTGCTGAAGTAATCTACCAGGCGAACAGATATGTTTTGGTTATCTACCGTATACGTGTACGCCCAATTGTCTTTATTGTAGTGGTCGGGTGCATCCATGTTAGGATACGCATACCTCCTTTCATTGGAAAGGAAATTCTGGTCTTCCACCATCTGCAATATAGTGGAGCCGGAAGGTGCAGACATCAGCGCAAAATAATCGTAGTAAGATTCTTCAAGGTAGCCACCTGCCTGGTTAAGATATACATAGTGCACATTCAGGCCTGAGCCTGTATGGGTAAAGGCAACATCGGGCACCGAATAGCCGTTAGTACCATTCAGCAGCACATCGCCACCATAGGTAGTAGTAGGGCTGCCCGAAAGGCCTGTCATGCTATGAATGCCGTTATCTTCCCATGCCAGCGCCAATCCATACAGCTTATGGCAGTCCATACTGATACGGCCATAAACCGGTGTGGCGGATAATGGGATAGAATACAGCAAAGTAACACCACCGGGGTTCCAGTCATATACATCCAGCATGTGGCCGGTGCCGCCAAGATAGTAGGCTACATATATTTCCCAGCCTGCACCGGATTGCAATATGCCTACTTCCAGATCTTGCACATTATTGTAAGGGATGATACCCTGTGCGATGATGACTGAGCCAAACGAGCCGGTAACCAGGCGCCGCCATGCCACACCCGATGGTGTGCCGGCATCATCCCACCCGGAAACGACCAGGTCTTCAGAGCTGCCGTAAAAGCCCATGTTAGAAAGAGAGTAGCAGGATGTATGTGTGGTAGTACCTATATCCGGGCTGCCGGCTATGGGGTAACTGTCTTCGTTTGAGACGGGGGTCCAGAATGTTTGTGCCTGTGTGGTGAAACTGAGCATCAGAAGGGAGAGCAGCGTAAAAAGGAGCTGCCTTTTGACGGTTGGTAACGTGGCATTGCTTTTCATATATGGTGAATTTTTAAGTGTAATGCAATGTATGAAAATGGTATACGAATTATATACTTTTTCGTATAAATATTTTCCGACATTGATAATGTTTCACTTATATATTAAACACTCCGGTGAAAACACGGGTATGTTTACGCTTTGTGTATTGATGCTGAATGCCTTACAGTCTAAATTGTTCCGGTTTGTTCCGGTTTTGTAGTTTTCTTTTGTTGTGTTTTGTTGTGTTTTGTTGTGAAAATGCGGTTTTCGGTTTTTGCAACAATTTCCAGGCAAGAGATAGTTCTTATCTCCTTTTATTACTACAAATATACGTTATTTTAGTGTTTTTGCTAACCGCCTATCTTCATAGATACATCGCGGAAGAGCTCGTAGAAGGTGGCATGGAGAAACTGTGCCCAGCAGGCGATGAGGCTGAGTATAGCCAGGAGCACGATGAAGGGATTTTCTTTATTGCGGATGAATTTTACGAGCATGACATGCAGCGGGAAGAACAGCAGGATAAGCGACCAACTGATGCCGGGCATATCATAAAACATGTGTTTATGGGAAAGGAGTGCATCTGTTTGGCTAAGCGATATGGCGTTGGCTATGCCTATCAGGCTATAATATGCCCAAAGCACATAGAATACCCATTTTAACGCAATGGGGAAGTGGGCATAGGTGCGGACGCCTGCTTGCCGGAACAGCCAGCTAATGAATAACGGGATGCCTATAAGGATGCTGAGGCAGATGATGAGGAATAGAAGGAGTTCCATTTTATAAAGTTTGTTCTTTTTTGCTTAGCGCGAGTCTGTTCTTTTTGGCTTCTCCAAAAAAGAACCAAAAAAGGAGCCGACGAATTAATTACTGCGTAATTATTCCGCTGCGCTCCATGAAAAAGTTCGTCGTGGTTGCCGATGGGGCTGGGTTGCTACTGTTGTGCCGGGCGGTGGTTCGTTGATGGATTTCTTAATGAGGTAGGGGTTAGTATATGATGTGTTTTCCTGTTTTGTGGAAGGTTGGGGTGGAGGTGGGGTTGTATGTTGTTTGTTTTCATGTGTTTGTGGAATGTGGGGTTGGCACAAGTTTTTATATATGGGTGGTATGAAACTGACGAATGATAGCCGTGCATCTGTACAGGATGTGTGGTATGATGACGAACAAAAGACGCTGCGCCTGGTAATACACAACGATGGAACTTATGAATACTATGGTGTGCACGATAGCCTCTATACGGCCCTGATGGCTGCCGAACGTAAGGAAGACTACCTGCAAAGGGTGATACTGCCCGCGGGCTTCCGCTACTCGAAGGTCTCCGCCAATTAAAAACGTTTTTCCTGACCCTTAGATGTTTGAAAGAACCTGCAAGCAGCGGGTTCTTTTTTTATTTATACTTCATTGATTTTGAGGAAATACCGGTGTTTTTCACGGTTGATTAATAGCCTAAAATCTATATGTTTACGAATAAATAATTTCAATATGGTTGGAACAAGATGGTTTAAATGCGATTTGCATCTACATACTCCTGCAAGTAAATGTTTTAAGGATACCACTGTAACACCGGAACAGTGGATAGAAGAAGCGGAACGAAAGGGATTAAATTGTGTGGCAGTCACAGATCATAATACTGCTGAATGGATAGATAGAATAAAAGAAGTAGCTGCGATAAAAAAAATTTTTGTCTTTCCTGGTGTAGAAATTACCTGTAGTGATTCTAAAGTGCATTTGTTGGTGTTGTTCGATATGCATATTACAACTCAAGAGGTTGAAGATTTTATCACATTAACAGGAATTGAACGAAGAAAATTTGGCGAGCAAGACGCCCATTCAAGCTTAAGTGTCGAAGAAGTGATGGAATTAGCGATTAAGAAAGGAGCGTTGTGTATACCAGCACATATTGATGAATACAATGGACTTTGCCAAGTTGCAAATACCCTTAGAGATCAAATATTTAATAAAAACCTGTTTCTAGGCGTACAAGTAGTACACGAGGAATTGTTAGTTGATAACAATAGCTACAACAAAACATATGCGCTAGAAAAAATAAATAAATACTATAATAAAGAAGCAGTATCTCCCGCGCAATACACTATTAAGGAAGATCGACTAAAAGATTGGCGTTCAGTAGTCGTTCAGGCTATTAAGTATGGGAAAGCAATTTTAACTTTTTCTGATAACCCACATGCTGAAAAAGATTCAAAGCATGGTTTGTGGGGTATTGGGAGAAGATATAGTTGGATTAAGATGGATAAAACACCTAGTTTGGAGAGTCTAAGACATGCATTATTACTTCCCAAGTTCAGGATAAAAAATGATTTTGTTTGCAAAGGAAAGCCATATACAAAGCCCGATGTATGGTTCAATAAAATAGTAATTATGGGTACAGAAATATCTAGATCAAATAGTACCCCTTTGACTATAGAATTTGGTCCTCAAATGAATACAATTATCGGTGGAAGGGGAAGTGGGAAATCATCTATACTTCATTTTATACGTGGGGTATTTTCAAAGGAGAATGAGCTTGCTTCATTGCCGACTGTTATTAATGAATTCAAGAATTTTTTTAAGCTAAAAGATTCATCTAATCAAGGTGTATTAAAGAATAACTGTAAAATAGAAATTTATATCACCAGAAAAGGAGAAGAGTATATTCTTAGGATGCAACAGTTGCAAAACTCTAAAGACGTAAAAATACTCAAAATAAACGCGCAAGGTTTTGAAGAAGAGCTTCAAGAGGACACAATAAGCTTTTTTAACTTTGATATTTTCTCTCAAAAACAAATTTACGAAATAGCTACAAACCTAAATTCTTTACGAGATCGTATTGATGATTCGAATTCAGAAATAGCAATTTTAAAGAAAGATTTAGGTTTAATCGAACGACAATATTTAGAAAAATCTGCTGAATTGCGAACTTTAAAATTACTAGTCGAAAATAAGGGTATTGTTAATGCACAAATAGTCGATATAAGTGGAAGAATAGATAGATATAAAGCTAGTGGAATCGAAACAGAGCTTCATAATATAGATGTATATCAAAAAGACTCTAAAGTTCTAAATGGGTTAGTTATACACATTGAAGAGAAAAGTGAAGTTTTTACGGAACTTGAAAAGGCTGTATCGGTTGAAATAAACATCGATGATATTAGTGAAGATCACAAAGCCAAGTTATCAAAAATGATAGAAGCGGCTAATGAAAAGGTGGCAAAAGTTAAGAGCTCACTACAAAAATTAAAAAGTGAATATCTGCAAATTTCAAAAGAATTTAATAGTGAAATTCAAGATAGCGACTGGAAAATAGAATTTTTGAATTGTGAAAAAGAATTCGAAAGGAAAAAACAAGAGTTGTCGGAATCGGGGGCATTCGAAATTGAACAAGTAGAAGATGATATTTCGCAATTAAGAAATATGCAAGATGAATTATTTACGATTTCAGAAACCGAGCAAGTAATTGTGAAAAAACAAGAAGAAAAACAATCTTTAAGGCAACAGTATATTGATAAAAGAATTTCAATCACAGAACGCAGGAAGAAGTTTTTAAATGAACTATTAAAGGATGTTAATGTCAGAGCAAAAGTTGAGATGTGTAGAGATATTGATAATTTGGAAGATCAACTACGGCAAAATATAAATATTGACTATGGTGTTTTCGATGCAGATATAGATACTTTAGTAAAAACGTGGAGTATAACTGGAGAAAGTGTAGAGAGTAATAACGATAAAATTGTAACAGCAATCCAAAATGTTTTCAACGGTACTAGTACTCAGTTCTACGCGAAATTTAATTCTAGAATACTAGGTTTAAGTTCTGAACAAATAGACTGTTTTGGTATTCTTTTTCCTGAGGATAAAATCAAGCTCGAATACAAAACCTCATCAAATCAGTGGAAAGAATTGTCAAATGCATCGGCAGGTCAAAAAACTGCAGCGATATTGACTTTAATATTATGTCAAGGTACTACGCCACTTATATTAGACCAACCTGAAGATGATCTCGATAATAATTTAATTTATGATTTAGTTGTTGAACAATTAAGAAAGACAAAAGAGTGTCGTCAAATAATTTGCGTGACGCATAATGCTAATATTCCCGTTAATGGTGACAGTGAACATATAATCGTTATGGATTCAGAAACTAAGCATATAGAAGCAAAACAAGCAGGATGCATTGAAGATAATAGTATAAAAAAATCAATTTGCAATATTATGGAAGGGGGGCCTGAAGCTTTTGAAATGAGATCCATGAGATACAAAGTAAGCGATAGATAACGAGGTCGAGGTAAACATCGGATGGAGCACTGCGTTTGTTTTATTAAGTTCTTACACAAGCGTAGATTAGTATAAGTATAACCCATGCGCCCCTACAAAAACATATCCCGAAAAGCAGGTGTCAAAGCCTATGAGATAGGTGAACATTCTATCACCGTCATGTTTACAGATGGCGGGGTGTATGTGTATGACCATACCGCGCCGGGCAGGGAGCAGGTGGAACAAATGAAGCGGCTGGCTGAAAAGGGCAGGGGGCTCACTACCTACATCAACCAGCATGTGCGCGATAATTACGCACATAAGCTATAGCACTAACAAGCAAAAAAATAAGGCGGGATATGTCCCGCCTTTAATATTTACATGTGCTTTTGTATCTTATCGAAGGTCTACCACCTCTACACCGGGGTATTTCTTAGCATCGAAGGTAAAGAGGGCATCGGCCACCGGTGCATTGGGCGTAAAGCCGCTTACATCGTACTGGTACTTGTTGCCGTTCTTCTCCCATATATTGCCACCCACTATGGTGTTGCTCTTGTCTATCGCCAGTTCTACCTTGCTGAATTGTTTGCTTTTGTTGGTAGGCGTCATTTCTATAATGTTGCAGCTTTTGCCGGCTACGGTGCGGGTGCCTGCATATTTATAGTTGTACTCCTTATCGTAAAAATTGGTAAACAGTTTGGCCGGAGAAATGGTTTGCTCGTTAGGGTTGTAATTGCTCACCTGCACCTCGTTGGTCTCTTTCATATACGTCCACACCGTTTTATTGTCGCAAATGATTTGCTGGCCTGCCAGTTCTACACGGTATTTAGGCCCTTTCATGAAGAAGGTGCCCTTCTTTGTTTCCTTCACCTTGCCGCCGCCACCGTTCAGGTGCAGCGCAAAGTTGGCCTTCAGCGATTTCAGCCCGTTCACTTTCTTGCTTACTGCTTCCAGTATGCTTTTGGCTTTGGCATCTGTTTGTGCCGCAGCTGGTTGTACCAATGCCATAACGGCCACTAAACTTAAACCCAGTAATTTTTTCATCTTCTCTTGTTAGAAATTTTAATGATGGATAACCTTTAGACAAATAATATGTTGACAGGTTTAATAGAGTGTACTTAAAAATTGTTCCAACTCGGCTTCGGTTTTAAATAACACATCGCGCGGCTTGCTGCCCATGCTGGGGCCCACAATGCCTGCAGCTTCCAGCTGGTCCATAATGCGGCCGGCGCGGTTGTAGCCCAGGTTGTAGCGGCGCTGCAGCATAGAAGTGCTGCCGCTTTGGGTTTGCACCACGGTTTTGGCGCAGTCTTCAAATAGTTTATCGCGGTTGGTAAGGTCTACTATCTTATCATTATAGCCTTCTTCGCCCTCATATTCAGGCAGCTCGAAAGCAGAAGGGTAGCCGCGCTGGCTGCCAATGAAATCTACAATGCGTTCTACCTCCGGCGTATCTACAAAGGCACACTGCAGGCGCAGCAGTTCGCTGCCATGCGATACCAGCATATCGCCGCGGCCTATCAGCTGCTCGGCACCGCCGGCATCGAGGATGGTGCGCGAATCGACCTTGGCCGATACCTTAAAGGCAATACGGCCCGGGAAGTTGGCCTTGATGGTACCTGTAATCACATTCACCGACGGGCGCTGTGTGGCTATTATCAGGTGGATGCCTATGGCACGTGCCAGCTGCGCCAGGCGCGCTATCGGCATTTCTACCTCTTTGCCCGCCGTCATTATCAGGTCGGCAAACTCATCTATCACCAGCACTATGAAAGGCAGGTATTTGTGGCCGCGCTGCGGGTTCAGCTTGCGGTTGATGAACTTTTCGTTGTACTCTTTTATGTTTCGCGCGCCTGCTTCTTTCAGCAGTTCGTAGCGGTTGTCCATCTCAATACACAGGGCATTGAGGGTGTATATCACTTTCTTGGTATCGGTAATGATAGCCTCTTCCTCATTGGGCAACTTTGCCAGGAAGTGCTTTTCGATAGTGCGATAGATAGATAGCTCAACCTTCTTAGGGTCTATCATCACAAACTTCAGTTGCGATGGGTGTTTTTTATATAACAGCGATACGAGGATGGCATTGATACCAACCGATTTACCCTGGCCGGTAGCACCCGCCATCAGCAAGTGGGGCATAGTGGCGAGATCTACTATATAGTTCTCGTTATCTATCTTTTTACCCAAAGCTATGGGCAGGCTCATGTTCGATTTTGCAAACTTTTCGCTGGAAAGGATGCTGCGCATCGAAACGATCTGCTTATTGGTATTGGGCACCTCGATACCTATCGTTCCACGGCCCGGAATAGGCGCTATGATACGGATGCCGAGGGCTGCAAGGCTCAGAGCAATATCATCTTCCAGGTTGCGTATTTTAGAGATGCGCACCCCTTCGGCAGGCACTATTTCATACAGCGTAACGGTAGGGCCTACCGTGGCGCTGATGCGGGTAATTTCTATACTAAAGCTGCGCAGGGTCTGGATGATCTGGTTCTTGTTTTTTTCCAGTTCTTCTTTATCCAGCGTAATGGTTTCCTGGCTGCGGTCTTCCAGCAGGTCGAGCGTGGGGAATTTGTAGCTGGGCAGGTCCAGTTCGGGTGCATACCGTTCATCATCTTCCAGGCTGATGTGGCCACCATGCGCTATCACAGCAGGCTCTTCCTCCTGTTGAATGATTTCTATATCCAGTTCCGGTGTTTCCGGCAGTTTTGATTTTTTGGGAGCTTCCGGCACTTCCAGTTCCATTTCCGCAACGGGCTCTTCTTCTTCCTCTTCTATTTCTTCTTCATAAAGCTCTTCTTCTTCGGGCAGCGCTAAAGCAGGCTCAGGTGTGGTGTTCAGCACATTGGCATGCGGTGCGCCCTTATCTACCAACGACATATTCCAATCGTGCACCTCGCCTGTTTCTTCGTCTACCAATATGGGTTTTATAAAGTCGCCACCTTCTGTTTTTACTGTTTTTAAAACAGGTGCTTCGGCAGGTGTTTCTTCATCATTTTCTTCGGTTGCATCTTCCTGCGCATTCACCTTTACAGGGGTAGGCATCAGGTTGGCAACGGCCTGTGCTGTGCGCTTAGCGCGACGCAGCAAGGGAGAAATATCCAGTGCAAATACTACAAATGCTACAAAGCAGGTAGCGGCCAGCAGTATCATACCCGTGCCGCCATAACCGAAAAAGCCATTCATATAGCTGATGGCCTCGTTGCCCAATGCGCCGCCGTAGGGAAATTCCGCATTCGGCATCAGGTAAGCAAGGATAGGCGCCACTAATAATAACAGCAGCGATAACCAGCGCAGGTAGCGCATTACAGGCACTACCCGTTTGCCATATATCAGGTTGAGGCCGATAGAGCCTACCCAGAGGCCTATTACCAGCGATGCGATGCCGACACCTTTCCATACCAGCGCGTGCGATAGCGCTGCACCCAGGCGCCCGCCCCAGTTCTGGGCCGTTACCTGACCGGAAAGCAGCGTTTTGAAGGTGAGCCCGTCTACATTACTGTAATCAACCGTCCAGTTGAAGAAGTAGCTGATGATGGAAATAGTGATGAAAATGCCTGAAAGCAGGCAAAATATGCCCAAGCCCAGCCTCCATTGCTTACGACGGTCTATAATAACCTGCGGTGCAATGGGCGTTTCCTGTTGTTTGGGAGCCTTTTTAGTGTCTTTAGTTGAATTTTTGGCCATAGTTGGCAATAGGCGGCAAAAGTACAATTTAATACATCAAAGTAAGAGGCGAGGAAACGGAAGGGAAGTTTCTGTTATGTTTTTGCTGCGGAATGGCCGGTAAAAGCATGGGTTTATTTCATTATTTGAAGGGTTTAAAAAAGAACCGGTTATAAAAACCAACCCTGCCATTTTATTTCCCGTCTAAACAATACATGCATAGCCCAAAGTGAGTATTGACGGATAGTACAGATATTTTTGAGCGTAGTACGGATTAAAAAATAATAGAGATGGGCATTGCAACTTTGAAATATTTGCGTATTTTGAACCGTTGTGCGAAAAATGAATTGTGTAACAAAAGGTTAAAATCGCCTCAAAAACAAAAAGAAAACAATAATTAAGGTTAACAATATCATGACGATGAAAAATACAATCAGCCGAGTAAGCCTCTTAGCTGCGTTAGCACTTACTGTACAAACCGCTAAGGCGCAAGACATTCACTTTACGCAGTTCAAAGGTGCACCGTTGGTGATAAACCCGGCCTTTACCGGCAACTTCAGCGGACAGTGGCGTGCTACAGCTATCTACCGTGACCAATGGAGGAGTGTAACATCGCCGTTCAAAACATATGCAGTATCTGTAGACGCTCCGATTGTTAGCGACCTGACGATAGACGATTACCTGGCTGGTGGTATACAGCTGTATAACGACCGTGCTGGTGATGGCAACCTGTCTAACCTGTCGGCACTGGCTTCAGTAGCCTATCACAAATTCCTGGGCAGTAACCAGGATAAAGTGCTTTCGGTAGGCTTCCAGGGTGGATACACGCAAAAGAGCATCGACCTGACGAAACTGTACTTTCCTAACGAATTTAACAATGGCAGCTTTGAGCCCGGTACATCTGGCGAAGGCAATAATAATAAAGTGTCTTATGCTACCATCAACGCGGGTATCGCATGGGCACACAGTATAGGTTCTAATTTTGGCTATACCCTGGGTGTTGGTGCCAACAACCTGAACCAACCACAGGAGTCGCTGCTGAAAAAACGCAATAGCGAAGTAGGCCTGGGTATGCGCTATACGGCACAAGTAGGTGCTATAGCTTACCTGAGCGAAACTTTCAGCCTGCGTCCTGCATTCCTGTACCAAACACAGTCTACCGCTACAGAAGTAGTAGCAGGTAACGAATTTCACCTGATAGTAGGTAACCCCGAGTTCCGCAACTTCACTACAGCGGTATTCCTGGGTGGCTACTACCGCAACAGCGATGCTGTAATGATCAATGCCGGTTTAGAATTTAAAGGCCTGCGTGTGGGTGTTAGCTACGACTACAACACATCCAACCTGAAAACGGCATCGAACGGTAATGGTGGTTTTGAAATTTCACTGATCTACACAGCGCCCGACCCGATTGATTTTGCACGTAAGCTGATCTATCCTTGCTCGCGCTTCTAATAAGGAAAACATAACAAAAAAGAAAGGGCAAAAAAATTTTTTAAAGCCCTTTCTTTTTTTTAAAGCAATTTATACTTTTATACCCATTAACAACGCTCAACAACGCTCGCTAACATGAGAAAAAATTGGCTGCTCCTCATCCTTGCAACGGTTCTAGTTACTATTCAATTTGATGCTAATGCACAGCAGCAACGTAAAGAAAAGTACAGAAACAAGGCTAACGATCCGGTATCGAAGCTTCCTTACTATAAAAAATTACGTTGGGCTGATGGCCTCTTCAAAGAAGGTAGTTACTTCAACGCCATTGAATATTATCAACAACTGAAACAGGAGGACGAGCGTAATCCGTACCTTACGTATCAGCTTGCTGAGTGTTACTGGATGACACGTGACTACGCTCCGGCTGCAAACTATTATGCAGAAGTGTATGCTATGTCTTCAAAGCTGTATCCTGAAGCGATATTCAAAAGCGGTATCATGCTGAAACAGCAGGGCCGTTATGACGACGCTATCGCAGCTTTCAACAAATTCATTGCTGATAACCCTAAAACCTTCAAGAAACTGAAGAAACAGGCACAGCGTGAAATTGAAGGCGCTAATATGGCTATGAATTCTATTAAGAATCCGGAAGCTGTAACCATCCTGAACGCAGGGCCTAACGTAAACAGTGCCTATACAGAGTCTGCGCCATTGCCTTTGGGCGACAGTGCGTTGCTGTTCTCTACTATGCGTCAGAACAATCCTGTAGAGATCAATAAAAAAGACCGTGATGAATATATGTCGCGCTTCATGGTGTCTCATAAGCAAGCTTATGTAGACCGTGTTGATTCTTTCCAATGGCCTCTGGAATTCAGGGATGGTGGTTTTAATACCAATAAAGCACACGTTGGTAACGGTAGCTATAGCCCGGGTGGTGATAGGTTCTACTTCACAAAATGTGCTGAAGAAGATTCTCTGAAAGTGATCTGTAAAATATACGTTTCAAAATTTGAGAAAGCTAAATGGGGTGAGCCGGAACTACTGGGTGAAGGTATAAACGAAGGTGGTTCTAACACGCAACCTTATTGCGCTAAAGTGGGCAAAAAAGAGGTACTGTTCTTCTCTTCAAACCGTTCTTTGCAAAGCCGTGGCGGTTATGATATCTGGTATTCAGTTATCGATCCCCGCAACAATACTTACCGCCGTCCGCAAAACGCAGGTAAGCAAATCAATACAGAAAAAGACGAGCAAACGCCTTACTACGATAGCCGCATCAATAAATTATACTTTGCATCTAACGGTTGGGCTACTATGGGTGGTTTCGATATCTACTCAGCTGATGGCGGTCCTTCTCGTTATACTAACCTGACGAACCTGGGTTACCCAATCAACTCTGCGGCAGATGAGCTGTATTTTGTAAAAGACCCTCTTGGTAAACCGGATGCTTATGTAGTATCAAACCGTGTAGGTTCTATAGCACTGAAAAACCCTACATGTTGCGATGACATCTGGCGTATACAGTACGAGCCTAAGCTGGTAGTACTGGGTAAAGTTATCGACCGTAAATCGCAACAGCCGATGACTGAAGTGGTGGTGAAAATGGTAGACCAAACAGGTGACCTGAAAACATTCAACTCTGCAGACGGTAATTTCGGCTTCAACATCGGACGTGGTAAGTCTTATGTTTTCACAGGCGATAAACAAGGTTTTGCTTCTACACGTGCTTCTGTAAATACAATGGATGTAAAACGTACTGATCCGGATGATACTGTAAGCGTTACTATATATATGGATGAAATAACTCCGGTATATACCTTCGCAGTAAGCAATGTGTACTACGACTATGACAAAGCAACGCTGCGTCCTGAGTCTGTAGCTTCTCTGGATTCTCTGTCATCTTTCCTGAAAGATAACCCTTCATTTACTGTAGAGGTTTATGCTTTCACCGATTCGAAAGGTACAGATGCATACAACAAAGCACTTTCTGAGCGTCGTGCACAAGCAGTGATAGATTACCTGGTAGGTGCGGGCATCGAACAAAGCCGTATGATAGCTAAAGGTTTCGGTGAATCTATGCCAGCTGCTTCTAATACAGCAAATAATGGTAAAGATAACCCAACAGGCCGCCAGCTGAACCGTCGTACAGAATTCCGTATCGTAACGGATGTGCCTACACGCCGCATACTGTACAACAGTGCTAAACCTGGTAATATGGACGAACAGTCTAAAAACCTGATACAGGATGAGAGCATGAACGAAGACAGCGAGGCTGATCCTGAATCTGAAGTAGGAAAACCAGGCAGCAGGGTAAAATAACCCCTGCCGAACCATAACAAGTATTTTATTTATTATATCCCCGCAACAGCGGGGATATTTGTTTTAGGATACTATTGAGCCAAGTTAGCTATTTTTGCAGGCCAATGACATACGATAAGATCACGTTTCACACCGAGAATGCAGAGTTGAAAGACATATTAATAGCCGAGCTGGCGGCATTAGGTTTTGATGGCTTTGAAGAAAAAGAAAGCAGCCTGGAAGCTTATATGACGGCAGATGCGTATGAAACAGAGATGGTAGAAGAGATAGCGAACAAGTATGGTGTTTCATACGAGGTGGGCAGTATAGCGCAGCAAAACTGGAATGCCGAGTGGGAGCGCAATTTTCAACCGGTGATAGTAGAAGGCTTTTGTACCGTAAGGGCCGATTTTCATAAGATACCTGTAAATACACCCTATGAAATCGTCATCACACCCAAGATGTCATTCGGTACCGGGCACCATGCCACCACCCGCCTGGTGATGAAGGAAATGAGCCTGCTGGATTTTAATGGCAAGAAAGTATTTGACTTTGGTACAGGTACCGGCATATTGGCCATATTGGCCGAAAAGCTGGGGGCAGCAGAAGTGCTGGGCATCGATAATGACCAATGGTCTTACGACAATGCCATAGAAAATCTACAACGAAATAGCACGAAGCACATCACCATATCGCTTGAACCCATAGATGATTTGCAGGGTACTTATGATATAGTCCTGGCCAATATCAATCGCCATATATTGCTGGAATATATGGGGCAGATGTACCAACTATTGAAGCCCGGTGGCGAGATACTGATGAGCGGGCTATTGCAGGAGGATGAGCCGATGATTAGAGATGCAGCAGCTGTGGCAGGATTTGTTTATAAAAAGACTGAAACGCTGAATAACTGGATCATACTGCTATTTGAAAGATAAAATGTTATAGTTATCTTAAAAAAGTGCGCTGTTGCTTATAATCAACGGTTAATGAATAGCAACAGTTCTAACTAATTGGATTTGCAGAGAGTAAACTATATATTTGTCATCTTCAACCGGAAATAATAAGAATGGGCATAGCAATACTGGTAATACTGGCTTACCTCATCGGTTCCATCCCAACGGCGGTATGGGTAAGTAAAAAAGTATATGGTATAGATATTCGTGAGCATGGTAGTGGTAACGCAGGTGCAACTAATACTTTCAGGATATTGGGTTCAAAAGCAGGCTCTGTAGTGATGTTTGTGGATATGATGAAGGGTTTTATTGCTGTAAAATTATCCCTTCTGTCTGCTTTCAGCTGGAGCAGCGAAGCAATTGTTAACCTGCAGGTATTCCTGGGCCTGGCTGCTGTGCTGGGACATATATTCCCCATATGGGCTGATTTTAAGGGTGGTAAAGGTATCGCTACCTTGTTCGGCATGATACTGGCTATTCAGCCATTAGCTGCCGTTAGCCTGGTGGGCGTGTTTATAGGCATGTTATACCTTACACGTTATGTATCGCTGAGCTCCATCAGCGCCAGCGTAGCCTTCCCTTTGTTGATACTATTTATTTTCAGGGAGCCGGAACTGAGCTACCGGATATTTGCCATAGCCACTGCCTGCCTGGTAGTGCTGACGCATTATAAGAACATCAGCCGCCTGCTGACGGGCAATGAAAGCAAAGTGCCGCTTTTCAGAAAGCGCCGTTTCCGCCGCCGCGATGATTAATTAATATCCAACTTCTTTCATGGTACAAAACTTGTCCCTATCATTGTAAAAAAACACTTAGGGGTATGAAACGATTTGTATCGATTGCATTATTTGCCGCATCATTATCTGTACTAACTGCTGCCTGCTTTACCAACCCGGTAACCGGGCGAAAATCGCTGAACCTTGTAAATGAGAGTGAAATGAGGCAGTTGGGTACCACTCAGTATACATCTTTCCTTGCCAGTAATCCTGCTGTTACGGGAACAAATGCTAATGCAGATATGGTGAAACGCATAGGCAACCGTATGGCTGCTGCTGTAAATGAATACCTGAAAATGAAAGGCCAGCAAAGCTTGGTAAGTGGTTATCAGTGGGAATTTAACCTTGTAAATAATAACCAGGTGAATGCGTGGTGTATGCCCGGTGGTAAAGTAGTAGTATATACCGGTATATTGCCGGTAACGCAAACCGAAACAGGCCTGGCAGTTGTAATGGGGCACGAAATAGCACACGCCATAGCAAGGCATGGCAACGAGCGCATGAGCCAGGGACTGGTAGCACAGTTTGGTGGTGAGGCATTATCTGCAGCGTTATCGAGCAAGCCGGCACAAACACAAAATCTTTTCAACTCCATATATGGCATAAGTGCACAAGGAGGGCTGCTGGCCTATTCCCGTTCGCAGGAAACAGAGGCCGATGAAATGGGGTTGTACTTTATGGCACTTGCAGGGTACGATCCGAATGAAGCGGTAAGCTTCTGGAGCCGTATGGCTGCACAAAGCGGACAAAAACCTATGGAACTATTAAGCACCCACCCTGCAGATAGCCGTCGTGTATCAGACATCAAAGGCTGGCTGCCTCGTGCTATGCAATATTACAAACCCAGATAAGCTTGCCACAGATCCCCTTTTATAAGCGTTTAATGAGCTACTTGTATCCACTAAGGCTGGAAAGTACAAGTAGTAATGAAAACCCGTTGCTGGAACTGTTCCTGTACCGCGGGCAGTATCAGTTGGCCACACAGGATGCACTGTACTCTGATGGGCGCCGCTACCGGCCGATGCTGGTGGCCTTCGAGGCCCTGAAACAAGACCTGAAGGATGTAAAAAATGTGCTGGTATTAGGTACGGGCCTGGGTAGTGCGGTGCATATACTGGCGGCAAAAGGCTATCATCCTTCGTATACATTAGTAGAACACGATGACCTGATACTGAAATGGTGCATAGAGCACCTGCCGGGCGATGAAGTGAAGCGGGTGTGGCCTGTATGTGCAGATGCGCAAAGCCACATGGCACATAACGATATGAAGTATGACCTGGTGATAGCCGATATCTTCAAAAGTAGGGTAGTACCGGCTTTCGTAACAACCGAAACATTCCTAACACAATGCCGCCGGAGCGTGAACCCCGGCGGCCATATTGTTATCAACTATATGGTGAATAATGATAAAGAATGGCGTACAGCTATAGCAGCTATAAGCGCGGTATTGCCCGGCAACCGGGTCATTAATCACGGCATCAACAGGATCATTATCGCTACAGTTTAGCCGACTGTATGCGCAGCACCTTACGGTTCTTTTTCTGCACACGCATTTTTTCCGGCACCATGTTCACTATCTCGTCCATCAGCGTTTGCAGTACCGATAGTTTTACAAAATGGTCGTTGGTGATGATGCCTATCTCACGTACAGGCTCCGGGTCGTCAAAATAACGGATACGGTCGGACTGGTCTTCGGAAAACTCGAAGGTTGCCAGCTCTGGTAAAACGGTAAGGCCTTTATTCTTATCCACCATTTTACGCAGTGTTTCTACGTTGCTCGACTCGTAGCGGTAAGGGCGGCTTGCCTGCAGGCGCTGTATCTGGTCGCTGCAAAGGTCCAGTACCTGGTTGCGCATGCAGTGGCCTTCATTTAGCAGCCATATACGTTCCAGTGCTATATCGGCAGGGGAAACAGTACGTTTTTTAAGTGCTTTTTCTTCCTCTGAAAAATACGCTACAAACGGCTCATAAAACAGGGGATATTCCTTGATGCCTGTTTCTTCCAGCGGTGTGCTTACCAATGCAGCATCCAGTTCGTTATTACGCAGTGCAGTAACGATCTGTTTGGTTTCCATTTCTTTTACCTGCAGCGTTACATCCGGAAATTGTTTGGCATAAGACTCCAGCAGGCCGGGTAATATATAGGGTGCAATGGTAGGTATCACTGCAAATTTGAATGTGCCGGCTACATTATTCTGCTGATTTTGTATCAGTTCCTGTATCTTATCACATTCTGCCAATACCACTTTTGCCTGCTCTACAATAGCCTCGCCCATAGCCGTGATAGCTATCGGGTGCTTATTACGGTCGAACAGCTTGATGCCAAGCTCTTCTTCCAGTTTTTGTATTTGCATGCTAAGCGTGGGTTGGGTAACAAAGCATTTTTCTGCCGCAGCTACGAAGCTTTTGTAAGTGGCTACCGCAACTACATATTCTAATTGTGTGATGGTCATAATTGGTGCGGATTAGAATACAAAACTAAAATATAAAATTGATATAGAACATTTTTATAGGTGCTGATATTCAAGCCTATACCATTTTTAGCAAATCTTTCTGATATAGTCCCGCAGCGATACTTTTTAATCTTGCTTTTAACTCCAATTAAAAGTTGATTAAACATAACTGCATTATTGATAATGTGATAGCGCAGGTATCGTACCTTTGTATTGCTATCGTTACTTTAACTATAGCTTGCCAAACCCCCTCCTTTTGTTTACTCACCGGTGCTTATTTCATCACCATAAAAAGGATTTTATCATGAAAAGGAATTTTATGCAGCGATGGGCAAGGGTATTAAGTCTTATCATAACCCTACTGGCCCTACAACAGATCTCACACGCACAGATCACATTGTACAACCGAGCGGTGCTTACCGGGCAAACGTATACCCAGATATCGGGTGGTACGGTCATCAACGCTAATGCGCAGCTTAGTACTGGCATGAGCAATAATGCAGATGATGGCGCCGTACTGGTGACACTCCCATTTACCTTTACGTATGACGGAGTACCATATACACAGGTCACCTTCTGTACCAATGGCTGGATAGGTATGGGCAACCGTATGGCTACCACAGCAGCCCAGGGGCGCGCAGCGGGCAACTTGTTTACCACCACTGCCCCTAATGCCACCATTGCTGCATGGTTTGCAGATGGCAGCGGCAACTGGACAGGTGCAGGTATAGGCCGTATGGTGCATGGTGCAGCCGGCACAGGTGTATATGCCTTTGAATGGCGCAGTGCTACCGGTAACGGCTTTACGGCCAGTGCTACGAATACAATCAACTTTATGATTAAACTATATGGCCCGGCATCCACCAATCCCGGCCGTATAGAGTTGCTGTATGGAGTAGCCACGGCAACACCCTCGGTCAACCGGTCGATAGGTATAGAAGATGCGGTAGGCGGGGCTAACCATTTTATCAATGCTATTAACGGTTCTTTTACATCTACCGCCACATCGCCGGCATGGCCGGGTAATGGCAATGGCTACCAATTCGATCCGCCACCACCCTGCACAGGTACACCCACGGCAGGTACCATTACAGCACCTGCAACCGTATGTGCGGGTAGTAATTTTACCATGTCTGTAACGGGACAAAGTATTGCTTACCTGATTACCTATCAATGGCAATCGCGTCCTGCATCAGGTGGTACATTTACCAATGTAGCCGGTGCTACTGCGCCGACACTGACTACCGCCATTACGGCACCAACGGAGTTCCGGTGTATCGTAACCTGTGCGGCATCTGGCCTGTCGGCCACCACACCGGCGGTAAGCATCGGCATCAATAGTTTTTATGTATGTTATTGTAAAAATGCGTTGGGTGGCAATACGTCCGTATCTATTGATAGCGTAAAAATATTAGAAACCACACTGAACAATGGATCACCCGGTACGGCAACAGGCTCATATACGCAGTATCCGCCAACCGGCAGCACTACAGCTACATTGCAGGCGGGCGGACTGTACAGGATGAAGGTGAAATATGGTGCCAGTGCATTAGGCTCATTATGGATAGACGCCAATCAAAATGGTACATTCGAGAATACAGAATGGGTGCGCATCAATACATCCGGAACTGAAGCCGATATTGTATTCCGCGTGCCACCAACGGCATTGACGGGCCTTACAGGCTTAAGGATACGCAGCACAGCAACTACGGCGACCAACAATGCCGGTAATGCCTGTTCCAACATCGCATCGGGCGAAACGGAAGATTATGTTGTAAATATTATACCCGCACCTAATGATGACATCAGGTTAGTGACGATATTAGAACCGGCCGAAGGGGCTACGTACTGCCCGTATAAGCCCATACCGGTAAAGGCAGTGATATATAACAATGGTACCAATCCGCATACCGGTTTTGACATTACTACCGATTTATCAGGCCCATTGCCTGGTTCCGTATCATTGAATTATACCAATACACTGGCTCCGTTCACAACCGATACGGTCGCACTGGTTACTTATAACCTGCACGTGGCCGGCAGCTATACTTTAAGGTCGCAAGTGTTTTTGCCGAACGACCAGAACCGCTTTAACGACTCTTCCGTAAATGTACATTTTACCTTGCTGCCGGCACCCGCATCGCCGCGTACACGTATCGACTCTGTGTGTATAGGCGAAGAAGGGTTGCTATATGTATATGGCGATACATTGCAGCATAAATGGTATGCAGATGATGCCTATCAAAATCTAGTGTACACCGGCGATACAATGCGCATCCCGAATATGACCAGCGATGCTTTATATTACGTTACATCGCAGGATGCAACACCCAACCGCGGCTCGTTAACCACTCTTACCTCCGGGGTGAATGGCTGTGGCGGCGGTGCTATGTTCAACATCATACCCAATATAAATCTTACCGTAGATAGCTTTGAAGCACTGTTCAATAGCACGGGTTCTCAAACCGTGAATGTGTACTACCGCGTAGGTACATTTGCCGGTAATGAAACGAATGCCGGTGCATGGACCTTATTAGGCACCGCTACTGTAAATGCGGCATCAACCACTACGCTTACCGGTTTCTCAGTAAATGCTCCATTGATATTATCATCGGGCGTAACCTATGGTATCTATATCAATTATGACGCGGCCTATGACAATGGCAATGCATCCTATAGTAACCCCGATATGACCATACAAACAGGTACGGGCTTGTGCAGCCAGTTTGGCGGCACTAATGCCGATCGCATGTTTAACGGTACCATATTTTACCGTAAAGGATTTGCGGGCTGTGAAAGCTATCCTGTTGCCATCAATGCCTATGTGGGCCCTGCACCAACCGTGAACCTGGGTCCTGATATCAAATCGTGCGAAGGGTTGAATATCATACTGGATGCTGGCCATGCCGGTGGCAAATATAACTGGAGCACCGGTGAAGCCACACAGGCTATCAGTGTGAAGGACAGGCCGGG
This sequence comes from Azovibrio restrictus, assembly GCA_029255605.1. GTDB lineage: Bacteria > Bacteroidota > Bacteroidia > Chitinophagales > Chitinophagaceae > Polluticoccus. The sequence continues at coordinate 36,841 of JANLJF010000042.1, read as the reverse complement.
TACATATTGGGTGGAAGTAGACAGGTATTGCCTGCGCAGCGATACGGTAGTGGTACAATTAGACCCATTACCCAGGGCTACCGGTATATCTTATACCCGTGCCGGCAGGGTATATTCCTTCGAGGCCGCAGGTGCCAGTGATGTGAAAAGCTTTATATGGATGTTTGGCGATGGCACTACCAATACTTCATCTTTATCGCCACAGCATACCTATGCCAATGATGACCTGTATATGGTGAAACTCATATTGTTCAACGATTGTGGTTCAGATACCATTTATCAGTATGTTCCTGTTGGTGTCAGCAATGTTAGTGAAGCGGAAAAGAATATTATCCTGTATCCTAACCCTGCCAGTAGTAGTATAACGGTAGAAGCTGGTGCAGACATAACACAAGTAGTTATTATGAATGCAGTAGGCAGTGTGGTATATAGCAAACAAGGTTTGGTCGGCCATAAACAAACCATAGACATTAGTAATATACCTGCCGGAACCTATATGATGCGAATTGGCAGCCAAGACGGTTTTGCAACGAAACCGTTTACCATCAGCCGGTAAGAATGTTAGGGGCTGAAACGGGACGGGGACGGGCATATGCCTGTCCCCGTTGTTGTTGTGGGTATATTAAACGTACCTTTGCTGCCTGATTTCGGGCTGTATGGGTATTGCTGCCCGCAAACCAGGCTCCCCAAAGCAGATAGTAGAAATCTGCAGAAACAGAAAGACGAAGGAAAAGCAGACAACATGAGCGACAAAGAAATAAAGCCGGGAAGCATCCTGCAGTTTATCAAAGATAAATTTGAAGGCAGGCTGGTAACAGAATCGCGCTCTGCAGCGGGCAACTGGCTGCAGTTTACTTTAGACCATATTGAAAAAGGCAAAGCGACCATATCGCTGAATGTAAAGCCTGAAATGACAAACCCCTATGGCAATATACATGGTGGCATGATGGCGCTGGTGATGGATGAAGTGATAGGCTGGGCTGTAGTAAGCCTGGATACGGCTAATCATTACACATCACTCAACCTGAACGTAGATTTCCTGTATGCCATCAAACGGGGCGAACGCCTTACGGCCACGGCAGAAGTGATACGTGCCGGCAAGAAAATAATACATGTAGAATGCCGAGTGTATGATATGGAGCAGCGCTTGCTGGGCAAAGCCACCAGTAACCTGATAGTAACCGGGATGCAGCCGGAAAGTGGTGAATACAAAGTGGCCAACTAAGTTTGATTTTACTTTTGATGATTGAGTTTTACTTTTGCCCATAATATATGCTGAACGGTAAAAAAATTGTAGTGGTATTGCCGGCCTATAAGGCTGCCCTTACTATAGAACGAACATACAGTGAAATACCTTTCGACATAGTAGATGATGTGGTGCTGGTAGATGACCATAGCCCCGATAATACGGTGGAAGTAGGTGCAAAGCTGGGTATTCGTCACATCATCCGTCACGAGGTGAATAAAGGATATGGCGGCAACCAGAAAAGCTGCTACAGAAAGGCATTAGAGATAGGCGCAGACATTGTTATCATGCTGCACCCCGACTATCAGTATACGCCCAAACTGATACATGCCATGGCATCGGTGATAGCTTATGATGTGTACCCGGTATCATTTGGTTCGCGCATATTAGGAAAGGGTGCGCTGAAGGGCGGTATGCCGATGTATAAATACATAGCCAACCGTTTCCTCACCCTGTTTCAAAACATTATGCTGGGGCAAAAGCTCAGCGAATATCACACGGGTTACCGTGCCTTTTCCGCCGAGGTAATACGTTCTATCGACTTTACACACAACAGTGACGATTTTGTTTTCGATAATGAAATGATATCGCAGATATTTATGAATGGCTACGAGATAGGCGAGATAACATGCCCCACCAAGTATTTCGACGAAGCATCGAGCATCAACCTGGCACGTAGCATGAAGTACGGGCGTGGTGTGCTGCGCGTATCGCTGGTGCACTGGCTGCACCGCAAAGGCTTGCTGAAAAGCAAGCTGTACCGCAATAAATAATCCAACACATTGATATAATAAAAGCGCCCTTCGGAAGAAGGGCGCTTTTTGTTTTTTGCCTAAACGCATTGCTGAATTATTGCAGCAGGAGCTTTTGAGTGTTTTTTATGTTTTCTGCTTCCAGGGTTATG
>JANLJF010000042.1:0-34591 GCA_029255605.1 Azovibrio restrictus | reverse complement strand
GAAGTAGTAGCAGAATCATATTGTATCAGCCAAACTTTATAGTAAGGGCTATCTATACGAGGTGCACCAAATGTTGTGCTATCCTGGAATATATAGCCCGCTATATCGCCGGCAGGGCTTGGGCCTACTGCAGATATCCATTGGCAGATACTATCAGAACAGACTATGGCACTGTTAAGAGAGTCTTGCCATATAGTGGTCAGGCATACAAAATAACTGTCTGATACCGCATAGGTGTGTATAGGATTTTGCAGTGTAGAATAGGTTCCATCACCAAAGCTCCATTGATAAAAGCGGTTAGTGCCGGATAGTGTAGAGGAAGTATTGGTAAATGTAACTACAGTGCCTGTATGAGAAGATGTGAACCCTGCATTAAGGCCGGTACAATTACTGCGGTAAACGGTAACACGTGCCGTATCTATGCAGCTGCTATTGGAATCGCTTGCGAGAACGGTGACTGTTTTGTTGCCCGGCGTGCTATATACGTGAGAAACGGTGGTGCTGGTAGAAGTGTATGTAGTACCATCTCCAAACAGCCAGTAATAATACATGCCTGTACCGGCGCCCAAATGGGTCAGGTAGAAAGTTACACTATCGGGATTCAAGGGGTTATGAATAGAATCAGTTAGTATGGTAGCACAGGAATCGTAGGCAACGGTAATGGTATGGTGCGTGGTATCAGCACAAAGAACTGCATAGGTAACAGAGTCCCATATCTGCATTACCATAGAAACATTGTAGGTACCGGGTGCCACATAATTATGTTGTTTGTTGCCAACGGTTAGGACGTCCATATTGGAATCACCCCAGTCTACACTGAAAAAATTAACCTGTCCCGGTGTAACGGAAGGTGTAGAGCTATTGGTTAGCTGTACTCTTAGTTTTTGGGTGGCCGTGGCTGGCAAACCCGATAAGCTGAACACGGAAGCGCACTGCGCAAACCCCGCGTAGCTTAGCATCATGGCTACAAAAGCGAATAATAGTTTTTTCATAGATACTCTTTTGTTTTAAGAATTTGGTGCTAAAAAAGGATTCAATAACTATGACGAGAGTTTTAACGGAAATGTTGGGAAAAAAAATAAGCTGCACCTGAATGGGTGCAGCTTATTTGAACTTTCAGTTAAAAACTTCCTGCTAATTAATAAACAGAAGCTACCGATTTAGTTTCAACTTTTTTCACTTCCTGTTTTACAGGCGCTTTAGCACTTTCTGTATGCGCACCACCGGTACCAAACATGCTGGCCAGCGTTGGCGCTATAACCAGCGCCACGATAGACATCAGTTTGATAAGGATATTCATAGAAGGGCCTGAAGTATCTTTAAACGGATCGCCAACAGTATCACCGGTTACAGATGCTTTGTGTGGCTCAGATTTTTTGTAGTAGATTTCACCGTTTATTTCCACGCCTTTCTCGAAAGATTTTTTAGCGTTATCCCATGCACCACCGGCATTATTCTGGAACATACCCATCAGTACGCCACTTACCGTAGCACCTGCCAGCATACCGCCCAGCGCCTCAGGGCCTGCCAGGAAGCCTACCAGCAATGGAGATATAATAGCGATAGCACCCGGCAATACCATTTTCTTGATAGATGCATCGGTAGAGATAGCCACGCATTTATCATATTCAGGGCGGCCTTTACCTTCCATAATACCCGGTATTTCGCGGAACTGGCGGCGTACTTCTTCCACCATAGCCATAGCAGCCTGTCCTACCGCGCGTATAGCCAGCGATGAGAAGATGAAAGGTATCATACCGCCTACAAACAGCATGGCCAGTACTTCTGCTTTATAAATATCAATACCTTCGATGCCTGCCACGCCTACATAAGCGGCAAACAAGGCCAGTGCTGTCAGGGCAGCAGAGGCAATAGCAAAGCCTTTACCGGTAGCGGCGGTAGTGTTACCTACGGCATCCAGCACGTCTGTTTTCTCACGCACTTCTTTAGGCAGTTCGCTCATTTCAGCTATACCACCTGCGTTGTCTGCTATCGGGCCAAAGGCATCGATAGCCAACTGCATAGCTGTAGTAGCCATCATACCTGCAGCAGCTATCGCCACACCATACAGGCCTGCCATAGCATAAGAACCCCAGATACCACCTGCCAGTACCAATATGGGTAAGAATGTACTTTCCATACCGATAGCCAGGCCGCCGATAACGTTTGTAGCGTGGCCGGTAGCCGACTGGCGGATGATGCTCATTACCGGGCGTTTGCCCATAGCCGTATAATACTCGGTGATGATGCTCATCAGTGTACCTACTACAAGGCCTACCATGATGGCGCCAAATACTTGTGTATTGCTGAATTCATGTCCGCGCAGCGTCATGCTTGCAGGCAGGATGTACATTACCAAGAAATAAGAAACGATAGCCGTCAGCACCATAGAGCCGTAGTTACCCAGGTTCAGTGCTTTTTGTACCGCGTTGGTACTGATGCCTGCGCCATCAGATATGCGCACCATCATGGTACCTATTATAGAAAGAACGATGCCCACGCCTGCTATCAGCATCGGCAGCAGTATCGGCCCGAAGCCACCAAAATTGTCAACGGAAGCTGTTTCGCGGCCCAGTACCATGGTAGCCAGCACGGTAGCTACATAAGAACCGAACAAGTCAGCACCCATACCGGCTACATCACCTACGTTATCGCCCACGTTATCGGCAATAGTGGCGGGGTTGCGGGGGTCATCTTCAGGTATCCCTGCTTCTACTTTACCTACCAGGTCGGCACCTACGTCGGCAGCTTTGGTATAGATACCGCCACCCACGCGGGCAAACAGGGCAATACTTTCAGCACCCAGTGAAAAACCGGTCAGTACTTCAATGGTACGCTCCATTTCCAGGCTGTCAACACCGGCTTCTGGGGCAAATATCATTTTTAAAATGATGAACAGGCTACCCAAACCCAGTACTGCCAGGCCGGCAACACCCAGGCCCATCACCGCACCACCGCCAAAAGATACAGACAATGCTTTGCTAAGGCTGGTACGTGCCGCATTGGCCGTACGTACGTTAGCTTTTGTAGCTATGCGCATACCTATAAAACCTGCCAGCGCGCTGAATACCGCACCTATTACAAAGGCAACCGCTATCATCCAGCTGCTTTTAGGATTGCTGTAACCCATGAAAGCCAGCAACAGGCCGGCTATAATTACGAAATAGGTAAGTATTTTATACTCAGCTTTCAGGAAGGCCATAGCACCTTCGGCTATGTACTTCGAAATTTCTTTCATGCGGTCGTTTCCCGCATCCTGTTTGCTCACCCAGGAGCCCTTCATCATTGTATAAAGCAAGGCAAGAATACCGAAGGCCGGTACGAGGTAGAATAAACCCATAATGATTAGATAACGTTAAAATTTTAAGTGTGGCAAATATAGCGGTTTGAGATATAAAATCATAGGTATTTCGCATATATGGTATCATGGAACAGTTTTTGCAATATAACAGTGATATGGCGGGTTGTAGCCATATTTATCAGTAATTTTAAATAAAACCAACACCACGGTGCCGCAAGGAGAATACAGGAAATTGCCGGACGAGGAATTGATATTCCGGTATGTGCACAGGAATGAGCATATGGCATTTACCTGCCTGTTCGACAGGTATGGGCACCTGGTATATGGTGTATGCCTGAAATACCTGAAAGACCCCGATGCTGCCAAAGATGCTATGCAGCAGGTATTTATAAAACTGCTGGAAGACCTCAAACGCTTTAAGGTGGAAAACTTTAAACCCTGGCTGTACCAGGTAACGAAAAACCACTGCTTTATGCAGCTGCGTAGGCAGGTGCCGGTGGTAAATGGTAAAATAGGTGATGCCGGGGATATGGAATTTGAGGAAGACTGGCATCATAAGATAGAACAGGAGCAGTTGCTGGAGCAATTGGAGGTTGCAATAAAGGGGTTGAATGAGGAACAGCGTACCTGTATTGAGTTGTTTTATCTACAAAAAAGAACATACGCGGAAATTGCCGTACAAACCGGTTATACCGTAATGCAGGTGAAGAGTGCCATACAAAATGGCAGGCGGAACCTGAAAATAAAACTGGAAGCGTCGCGGAACGTGAAATTATGAGCAAGGAGCAGTTGATACATATATTTGATAACAGCACCTGCCTTACCCGCAGGCAGCTGAAAGACTATGTAACCGGTGCAATGACGAATGAGGAAGCACACGCCGCAGAGGTGCATCTTAACGCTTGCCCTATGTGCAGCGATGCAGTAGAAGGCCTGTATGAACAACACGAAGGTGGGCTGGCAACTGTGGTAGAACCAGATGGCGCTTTTCTGAAAGACCATTTTGGCCTGCACAATCCGCAGATACACCTGAATTCTATTACCGCTACCCAATCGCATTATCACCACCATCACGTTAAAAGGAAGAAAAAAAGCAATGTACAGCCCTTATGGCGCACCGCAGCGGTTGCGGCTATACTCTTGTTGATAGTAGGTAGCTTTTGGTACTACCGCAATACACAGGATAGCATGGCTAATACACAACCCGATATAGCACAGGAAATACCTGCCGATAAAAACACCCCGATAGCTATGAACCGGGAAACGGCACCGGAGGAAAAAGCGATAGCCGCTGCCATACCCGATACTCAGGATACAGAAGCCGCCCAGCCGGAAACTGCAGACCGTATGGCATCCGTAGCACCATCACAAGTAGCACCTGCACAGCCGAAACCCGAGAACCCCGGTATTTTCAAAAAACTGGCAGATAAGGTGGAAAAACTGGCACAGCAACAGTCGGCTGCCGTGGTGCTGGATGCTATGAAAGACCCTGAAAAATCGAAATACCAAACATCTGCCCGCAACCAGCAAAATGATGAGCAACGTGCCATACCCAAAGGCCAGCAGGATGTAGAAGTAGTAACCAAAGCATATAAAGTACCGCTGGTAGATAAGCCCGCTGCTGATAAAGTAGCAACTGCCGAAGATGTAGAAAAAGTGCCGCCATCGGCCGGTACATATAATTCAAAAACAGGAAACAACTATAACGAAACAGAGCTGAAAGAAGTAAAAGCAAACGCCCGGAAAAAAGATAATACAGAACCTGATGCATTGGACAGGGCAGATAAGCTCCTTTCACAAAAAAGCTATGGCGATGCCTTGAATGTATACACCAAAGAAATGCGCGGCGCCGAAAACCGCGCACGCAGGCAGGCCGCGGCTGTAGGTGCAGCCAAATGCTACACAGCGCTGGGCAAAACACAAAAAGCCAAAGAAATACTGGAAAGCATAGTGAACGAAGGTGGCCCGCAAAAGAGGGAAGCCAAAAGATTGCTGAAAGAAATGGAATAAAGCTGAATGGCAGCCGCTGTTAGCTACTTCTTGTTCCACATGGGCTTTTCTTTCAGCACCTGTTTATACACTTTGCAGTTGCTATCATGCGCGCCGGGCAGGTAGCCTATGCTCATCAGGAATTCATTCACGATTTCACCACCCGTAAATCGGAAGGTCTTTTTAAACAGTTTCACCCATTCCTCTTTGGTTTTCGGATGGTTGGCTTCCAGCCACTTCTCAAAAGAGCCATATTCCTTTTGCAGTTGCAATATCGTCTTCGCATTTTCTATAGCTGCATTTATCTTTAGCCGGTTGCGGATGATGCCTGGATCCTGCATCAGCCTTTCCCTATCAGCTTCTGTATAGGCAGCTACTTTCTTGAGGTTGAAATTATGATATGCCTTGCGGAAGCCAGCTTCTTTCTTCAGTATGGTTTCCCAGCTCAGCCCCGCCTGGTTTATCTCCAGTATCAGCCTGCCAAACAGTTCGTTGTCATCATGTATAGGGAAGCCATAATGGTTATCGTGGTAGTTTTTATGTAGCGCCTTTTTTTCGTCGGGCATGTATTCTATAACAGTGCAGTAAGACATGTATGCAAAAAATAAATCCCGGTAAACTTAAAGGTTTGCCGGGATATAAAATTATAAATGCCTCCGCATAGGCTATCAGTGAAAACTATTTGCTATTCAGGCTCATATTGCAGGCGCACAATGCCGCTGTTATATATCTGGCTGTCGGTCAGTTTCAACTGACGAAAAGTGTCCAGTTTGCCAAAAATACCATCACCCTTGCCCAGTGCTACCGGGTTTACAAAACAGGTGGTATTCATCTATCAGCCCTTCTTTTACCAATGCCGATACAAAGAAGCTACCGCCATATACAATGATGTCTTTGCCCGGTTGTTGTTTCAGTTTGTTCACCTCGGCAACAATATCGCCCGTGGCTACGCTGGTATTGGGCCATATGCTTTCGCTCATGGTTTTGGTAAATACCACTTTGTGCAATGCCGTAATGCGTGTGGCCACTTCATGCATCGGGTTATCGGGCTGCGTGTTCACATCTTCCCAATAGGGGATATAATCTACCGCCAGCTTGCGGCCTATCAGTATAGTATCGCTGCTGTCTGCCAGTGCCAGCACATGCCGACGTATTTCTTCCCATGCCCAGGTCACCCATGTTTGTTCATCATTCGGCCCGGTAGATACAAAGCCGTCTACAGATATCTGAACTTGTAATTTTAGTTTTCTCATGTTTTGCGCAACTGTTTGATTGCAAATATATGCAATTGTTTGGTTGCGGGAAATATTTCTTTATATGATGAACTAATCAACCTATCAACCTATCAACCGGTTAACCAATCAACTACCCACCAATATCTATATATCACATATTTTCTGTATTTTTGCAGTAATGCAAAAGAAAAAATACGATATAGATAGCATACTTACCAATCTTAATATTAAGGCGCTCAACCCTATGCAGGAGGCTGCGCTGGAACATAGCGGGGTAGATGACGATGTGATATTATTGTCGGCCACGGGCTCGGGCAAAACTCTTGCCTTCCTGCTGCCGATACTCGAGCTGCTCGATTTTGATAACAAACTGACTACACAGGCGCTCATCGTGGTGCCATCGCGCGAACTGGCTTTACAGATAGAACAGGTGTTCCGCAGCATGGGCACAGGCCTGAAAATTACCTGCTGCTACGGTGGCCACCTGCGCGAAACGGAGGAGAACAACCTGGTGCAGCCACCTGCTGTAATAGTAGGTACCCCCGGCCGCCTGTGCGATCATATCCGTCGTACCAATATCACCGTAGATACCATTCATACACTGGTGCTGGATGAGTTTGATAAGTGCCTCGATCTGGGTTTCCAGGAAGAGGTAGAGTTTATCATCGATTCCTTGCCCAATATCAACAAGCGCATCCTTACATCGGCTACGCGTCCCGAAGAGATACCCGATTTTGTTGGACTGAATGAACCCACCACGCTCGATTTCCTCACCGGCGAAGAAGCCAAGGAAGTGAGGCTGGAAGTAAAACAGGTACTGTCGGAAGACCGCGATAAGCTGGATACTTTGTTCCGCCTGCTGTGCATACTCAACCGTTCTACCATCGTCTTCTGCAATCACCGCGAGGCAGTAGAGCGCACCAGTGCCTATCTTACCGAGAAAGGTATCAATAATGAATTTTACCATGGTGCCATGGAGCAGCGCGAGCGCGATAGCGCCCTGTGCAAATACCGTAATGGCAGCACTAATATCCTGATAACAACCGACCTTGCCGCACGTGGGCTCGATATACCGTTCATCCGCTACATTGTGCATTACCACCTGCCACATACCGAAGATAGCTTCACCCATCGCAATGGCCGCACGGCCCGTATGGAAAGCAGCGGTACGGCTATACTATTGCTGGGCCCTGATGAAAAACTGCCTTCGTACGTTGATGAAGACATAGAAACTATAGAAGTGCCGGAAAACCCTTCTTTACCCGACAGACCTAAATGGGCCACGCTGTTTATAGCTGCGGGCAAAAAGGACAAGGTGAATAAAGTGGACATCGTAGGTTTCCTGTCAAACAAAGCAGAACTGAAAAAAGAAGACATCGGCCTGATAGAAGTGAAAGATTTCTTCTCATTCGTAGCCGTTCGCCGCCAAAGCGTCAACTTCATCCTCACCAAAATAAAAGACCAGAAGATAAAGAATAAGAAAGTGAAGATAGACCTCGCCCGTTAGAAACAAAATCTGCAAAAACTACATGAAAACTATCAAAAACTATCAACAGATATTCGGATTGTTAATTTGTGATAATAATTGCTATTAATAGATTAAGGAACATACATAACACCACCTCCCCTTCAGGGGAGGCCGGGAGGGGCAGAAACAAAATATAGTCTCCCAAAATCCGGAAACAAAAAGAAACAAAATCCCTATCACTGATCAACCAATCAACAAGTCAACTAACACATGTCATTTTATACTACAAAGTCGCCAGTAACCATTACCTGCCACAAGCGCCTTGCTCCTTACCTGGAACAAGAGGTAAAAGAACTGGGCTTCGAGGTGGAAGAAACCTTTATAACCGGTGTGCACCTGTTTGCCACCATGAATGACTGCATCAAGCTGAACCTGAACCTGCGCTGCGGCAGCCAGGTGCTCTATAGCCTCAAGCAATTCACGGCAGAAAATGCGGATGATATATATAACAATGCCGTAAAGCTGCCCTGGGAGGAAATATTACCCGAAGATGGTTATTTCTCCATCACCAGCAATGTGATGAATGATACCATCAACAATAGCATGTTTGCCAATCTGCGTGTAAAGGATGCTATTGTGGATAGAATGCGTGATAAAACGGGCAAGCGCCCCTCAACAGGTGCTGAGCTGAGCGGCGCGGTAATACACCTCTTCTGGAAAAACGAAACAGCGGAGTTGTTTATAGATACTTCGGGCGATTCACTGGCGCGCCATGGTTATCGCAAAATACCCGGCCGTGCCCCGATGCTGGAAGCACTTGCCGCAGCTACCATCCTTGCCAGTCAGTGGGATAGGAAGTCGCCTTTTGTCAACCCCATGTGCGGCTCCGGTACGCTGGCCATTGAAGCTGCGCTGATAGCTACCAATACACGCCCCGGCCTGTTCCGTACCAACTATGCCTTTATGCACCTCATCGGTTATGATGATGAAGTGTATGCAAAGGAAATGGATATACTGGATGAGCAGATACAGGATATACCCGGTTTGAAAATTATCGCCAGCGATTATAGCGAAGTGGCGATAGCCAATGCGCGCAAAAATGCGATAGCAGCGGGAGTGGTGAAGATGATAGAATTTCAGAAATGCGACTTTGCAGATACTACGGTGCCCGAGGGTGAAAAAGGGGTGATGTTTGTAAACCCTGAGTATGGCGACAGGCTGGGTGAGGAAACCGAACTGGAAGAAACCTACGCCCGCATCGGCGATTTTATGAAGCAGAAATGCAAAGGCTACTATGGCTATGTATTTACGGGAAACCTTGACCTGGCAAAGAAGATAGGCCTCAAAGCCAAACGCCGCATCGAGTTTTACAACAGCACCATCGATTGCCGCCTGCTGGAATATGAACTGTATGAAGGGACAAGAAAAGTGGTAAAAGAAACCGATATTTAATTCGTATAAAGCCTATATTAATGAATCCTTTTGGAAAAACTATCAGATTATTTTTAGTAGAGGGGAGTGTGAATGGTCTAGTGACAGCTGAATTGTCTAATTGGACAGGTATCGGTATTAAGGTGCCCAGAATAAGGGTGAAAGATTATCAGTCTCGTAGTGAATTCCAGATGCCTGGAGTATATATTCTGTTAGGCAAAAATGAAGATAATAATGATGCTGCATATATAGGTGAAGCTGAAATTGTATTTGCAAGACTAGCTGATCATCTGATACATAAGGATTTTTGGAACGAGGTAATATTTTTTGGAAGTAAGGACAGATACCTAAATAAAGCGAGTGTTAAATATTTGGAACATCGCTTACATGATATTGCTATAAAATCTGGTCGATATGCGATCAATCAAAATACACCAACCAAATCGGAGTTGTCAGAGGCAGAACAAGCTGAGCTCGAAGAGTTTTTGTCAAATATCAAAATTCTGACGGCTACCTTAGGACATAGAATTTTTGAACAAATAGAGGATACTTTTGAACAGTCTGAAAAAGAAAGCCACGCATTTTTCTGCAAGAGTACTGCCGGCGCAAATGCTTCTGGAAAGCCATCTACAGAGGGCTTTATAGTCTTTAAAGATTCAGTCTTTTTAGTTCAAGAGCAGCCTTCTTTATCAGAGAGCATTAGAGTTGAAAAAGCAAAAATGATTAATGATGGGACTTTGATTCCCTACGGTGATTTTCTTAAAACAACACGCCATTACACATTTAATTCTCCATCCAGAGCTGCAGCAATGATTTTAGGAAGATCAGCAAGCGGGCCTATTGAATGGAAAACCGCAAATGGAATACAACTAAAACAGTTTGAGATATAAAGATTAGAAGATAATTATGGCTACTACAAAAATAACAGTGAATAACAATGGCTCTCTGAAGATAGAGGGCGACTTTGAAATAGTGGATAAAGAAGGTAATGCATATGGTTTGATGGGACGCGAGGTGGTTTCTATATGCCGCTGTGGCTTGTCTAAAAACAAACCTTTTTGCGACGGTAGCCACAAAGGCCATTTTGAACACGAAGCGATAGCCTTCGATTTACCACCTAAAAAAGCATAAAACCATGTTGACTATAAACTTCACCCCACATCCCACACTTACTACACAACGTCTTATCCTGCGCGAGATGGTTTTGGAGGATAAGCACGTTATGTTCTCCATGCGTTCCGACCCGGAGACGATGCGCTATGTGCCGCGCCCATTAGCAAAAACGGTGGAAGATGCGGAAGCACTCATCAATGTGATACGGAACAATGTAGTTACCAACGAGGGCATCAACTTCGCCATCACGCTGAAAGGTAGTGGTGAGATGGTGGGTGCTATCGGCTACTTCAATATTTCTAAAGAGAACCACCGTGCAGAGTTGGGCTATATACTGCATAAAGACCACCAGAGTAAAGGCCTGATGCAGGAAGCCATAAAAGCCGTGATAGACTTTGCCTTCAATGATATGAAGCTACATGCTATAGAGGCTATAATAAACCCTGACAATGCCGCATCCATACAGGTGGTAGAGCGTAATGGCTTTACGCGTGATGCTTTCTTTAAAGATTATATCATGCACAACGATGCGTATGTAGATGCATACGTTTATACGCTACTTACACCGCATCGTTAACGGGTAATACCATGCGCAGGCTGCGGGGTTTTATCACGGCGTGCAGCGCTGCGGTCTTGCCAAGATATTCACCATCTACCTGGAAGTGGGCGGGCTTTTTCAGCCTGATGGTAAGCTCTTTGGCTTGCAGTATCTCTGTCTTGCGCTTATCAAAGCGACTGACGTTGCACAGCATCTTCAGTATCTCCCACAGAGACAGGCGTTTCATAACAATGACCTCAAAGCGTCCGTCGCTTATATCACCTTCGGGATTGATAACAGCGCCGGTGCCGTATTTGGAAGCATTGGCTACTACTATCATCAGGGCATTGCGCCGTATGGTTTTACCATCCAGGGTTATAGTTGTTTTAAGTTGGCTCTTGTTGGCTACCACACGCCATGCTTCACGCATATAGCCCCATTTGCCACGGTGGTCGCTATCTTCAAAGTACTTGATGAGCTGGGCATTCATGCCTATATCGCTCAGGTGTATGGATAGATGATCGTTTATCTCTACCAGGTCTATGGCTTTGTCATCGCCATTCCATAGTATTTCCAGGCAGGCTTCGGGTGTGGCTGGAAAGCCCAGTTCGCGGGCCATGCCATTTGCAGAGCCTGCAGGTATAAGGCCGGTAAGTATATTGGTGCCTGCTAATACAGTTGCTACCAGTTTCAGGGTGCCGTCACCGCCTACGGCTACTACCATGTCGGGCTTCCAATCTTTTATCCAATACTGCAGGGAGCTTTCATCGTCTTTACCGCTAAGGGTAAATAGCTCTGTAATGATGTCTTTATCGCTGCAGTGCTCTTTGATAACTTGTTCCAGAGAAGCCTTTGGCTGACCGCCCGAAATAGGGTTGATGACAAACAGTACGCGCGAGCCGGGGGATAGTGGCATGCTTTTTAATTTGTTGTTAACCAATAATAAACCGCTAAGGGTTTGATCAATACTATAAAAAAACTGCGCCAATGGGTGTATAGCCTGTTCAGGCTGAATACAATGCCTGTGGTAAAAGTATATCACGGCTTTGGCGACCATGAGGCCTTGAAGGTGCATGGCCATGTATTCAGTGTGTCTCCTTTCGGCAGAAAGAGCTTTAAAAATAAGGTACTGCGGAATGCTTTGGCATTGATACGCCTGTTTATGGTAAAGACTAAACCACGTGTAGAAGTAACACTCCACTGGATGGGGCAGACATATACCACTACTACAGAAGATGATGGGTTCTTTGCATTTGAATGGAAAACGCCGCAATTACTGCCACCGGGGTGGCATGATGTAGCTGTATCGTTCCTGCACCGCAGGTGGGGGCAGATAACCGGGCATGGCAAAATATTCATCCCCGGCGATTCCAGCATCGCCTTCATATCTGATATAGATGATACCTTCCTCATTTCGCATTCATCCAACCTGCGTAAGCGTTTATATGTACTACTAACAAGTAATGCACGTACGCGCAAACCATTTGAGGGTGTGGTTAGGCATTATCAATTACTGGCGCAGGGTGGCAGGCCTTTCTTCTATGTATCCAGCAGCGAATGGAACCTGTATGATTACATACGCAATTTCGCAGACCATAATGGGATACCCGATGGTGTGTATTTATTGAACCAAATAAAACACATCAGCCAGTTTTTGAAGACAGGGCAGCATAACCACAACGGTAAATATTTTCGTATCGTAAGGCTGCTGAAGACGTATGAGGATAAACAGTTTGTGCTGCTGGGTGATGATAGCCAGCAGGACCCTTTTATTTACCAGCAATTGGCCAAAGACTTTCCGGGCCGTATACTATGCATTTACCTGCGGCATGTACGCGAAGACAGGTATGAGATCGTTAATAAACTGCAGCGCACCATGCAGGAGGAAGGTGGTGAGGTGTGCTACTTCCGCCATAGCGAAGAGGCTATAGAACATTCCCGCCGCATAGGGTTGATAAAAGACTAATTAAAATGTACTGCTAAGCCTGCATAATAGTTAATGCCGGGTGCTGCATTATAATACCGGGCACCTGCTGCATTAATATCATTACCCAGGCTATAAGTTTCATTGAGCAGGTTGTTGCCACCCGCAAATACATCTGCCGTCCATCGTTTGTATTTCCATTTGTACCCCAATCGTGCGTCTGCGATGGCATATGCATTGGCATAGAAACTATTCGCGTCATTTAGCGGAATCCTATCGTTGTAATAGCCATTCAGGTGCAGGTATAAACCAATGCGAGTAGAAATATCGATACCCAATGCAGCAGTGTGTGGCGGCACACCCGGCAATGCCTTACCGGAATAATCTTCGCTGAGCTGCAGGAAATTTTGATACCTGAAATGATTGTAGGTATAAGAAGCTTGTATATTGAAACGGTTTATAAACAGCGACTCATCTTGTATGAAGCGATAGCGTAATAGTGCTTCTGCACCTGCCTGCTGTGTGCCACCAGCATTTACATAATAATCGCCGCCTGCAGCATCGCGGCGCTGAGCTATGGTATTGGAAAGCTGCATATAGAATACAGTTACATCATAATACAAGCGGCCATCCAGTATATATCCGCGTGTGCCGGCTTCATAGTTCCAGCCCTCGGTAGGAACCAATGATAAATTGGCAGCGCTACCGGTAGGTACCAATTGTTCGGTAGCGGGTGGTGTATAGCCTTTCGCTACAGAAGCGTAGATAGCATTACTGGCATTGAGTTTATATAGTACAGCCAGTCGTGGTGAGACCTGTAGGGGGTACACGCGCTTAATTTCAGGGCGCTGCATTGGGAATAGCTGTTGCAACCTTGTTTCATAGCGATTGACACTCACTCCACCGGTGAACAACCATTTGTGTATCTGCCAGCTTAGTTGTGTAAAGCCAAACAATATGTTATTACTTACTTCATTTTGCTGCTGCATGTTGCCGGGGTTGCCTGCAATGTTCTGATAGGTGTTTTCTGTGCTATAGCCTTGCTGCACTTCACCACCCAATAACCATTGCAGTTTGCTTGCACCGATGCCGTTCTCATACTTTACTACCTTACGTGCACCAAAGTTGGGCTGGGTTACACGTGAATAGTTGCGGATGGTGGGGTTGATGAGACGGGTGTAAGTAGCAAATGCAGTAGCCGTGGATTGCCAGTGTTGATTGTAGGTATATTGATAAGTGAAGCCGCTGAGGAAGCTGCGCTGGTATATGGCCGCTTTGTTATCTATTGCTCCGGGAATGTTGTTGGCTGTGGGCCTTGCCTGCTGAGGGTTTTGTTCGTATTGTGCTAAGGTGAGTGCACCCGGCGTTTGATAATATAGGTCGCTGTAAAGAAAGTGGGCTGATAGCGAACCGCGCCCACCATTATTTAATACGGCATCCCATGATATAACATCCCTTCGCAATGCTGACTGCTGCCGGTAGCTATCGCTTGATAAATGTTGATACCGCACGGTATTTTGAAAGGAAGAATCACCTATACGCGCCTCGCCCATTATATTTTGCTGATTGAAGCTACCGGTAGTATATGCTATGCTGCCACCAGTGTGCCAGGTTTCAGGTGTAATACTGTTAATAAGCATAACACCACCGGTACCTGCACCATATAAGCTGGCCCCCGGCTCTTTTATCACCTCCAGCGACTGGATATTGTAATAGCCCAACTGATTGAGATAAGTAGTGCCGCCCGCATCGGTGAACGGAATGCCATTGTAATAGGTTTTGATATTGCGCACACCAAAGGGGGCATTGTAGCTACTGCCCCGAATGCCAAAACGAAAACTGCCCGGCGAACGCTCTTCCATGCGAAGCCCGGGCATATTGTTGATGGCAGGCAGGATGCTGGTGTTATTAAACCTGCTTAACTGTTCACTACGTACTATGCTTATTGCTACAGGCGCATCTACAATATTGGTATGTTGCTCATATGCACGTACTACTATCTCATTCAACATACCACCCTTTATAGTGTCTGTTTGCATCGCGAGTGTATCTGTTTGCGCTATTGCAGAAACAGGGCATATGCAGGTAACGAGCAGCAGTTTCTTCATGTAGGTCAGTTTGTTACCAAATTTAAATTTCATGCCACAATCTGCAACATTGGTATAGTTTTTTACCGTGATAGGTCAGAAAATCCTTGTTATGAAATACGGTTTTACAATTCTGTTCCTCGGTGGTGCATTAGCTGCACAGGCACAAGCTAAAAAAGTAGATACATTGCCTGCCCCTTTTGCTACCAAATCGGTTACCAACTTCAGCAATGTGATAGGATGGGATGAAGGGCGAACACCGAAAGCGCCTGATGGGCTAAAAGTGACCCTATATGCCGATGGTTTTGAAAACCCACGCTGGATGTATGTATTGCCGAATGGCGATGTGGTGGTTGCCGAAAGCAATTCGAACTACAGCGCTGTAAAAAAGGTGGGCGCTACGGTAATTGGTGCATCCAAATCGAACAACCTGGAAAACAGTGCTGATAGGATAACACTGCTGCGTGATGCCAATAAAGACGGCGTACCCGAAGGACGTTTTACCTTCCTTGAAGACCTGAAGCAACCATTTGGTATGTTGGTAATAGGCAACTGGTTTTATGTAGCCAATACCGATGCCCTGATGCGCTATCCGTATAAAAGGGGCGATACCAAAATAACCGGTGCCGGACAAAAGATATTAGACCTGCCCGCAGGTAAGCACAACCAGCACTGGACAAGGAATATTGTGTATAACCCTACCACAAAGAAAATATATATAGCCATAGGCTCCGGTAGTAACATAGCAGAATATGGTATAGATGATGAGATACTAAAAGCTACTATACTGACGGTGAACCCCGATGGCAGCAACCGCCAGATATATGCCAGTGGCCTGCGCAACCCGGTAGGGATGGACTGGGCGCCCGGTACAAATGTACTGTGGACAGCCGTGAATGAAAGAGACGAGCTGGGAGACGACCTGGTGCCAGACTACCTGACCAGTGTGAAGGAAGGTGGGTTTTACGGGTGGCCTTACTCTTACTGGGGACAGCATGTAGACCCAAGGGTAGAGGTGCAAAAGCCAGAGCTGGTGAAAAAGGCTATTGTGCCGGATGTGAACCTGGGTGCGCACACTGCATCATTAGGGTTGGCTTTTTATACAAAAACGGCATTCCCGGCTAAATATCACAATGGTGCCTTTATTGCCCAGCACGGGTCCTGGAACCGGTCCGTACTTTCGGGCTATAAGGTTGTATTTGTGCCATTTAAGAACGGTAAAGCTGCGGGGCCGATGGAAGACTTCCTGACGGGTTTTATAGCTGATATTGAAAAGGATAAAGTACATGGCCGACCTGTGGGTGTAACTGTAACACCCGATGGCGCGCTGCTGGTAACAGATGACAAAACAAACCGCATATGGAGAGTGTCTGCTAAATAAGTAAAGACGGAAAATCGTATTTTAGTCCTTAATACTATTATGTATTAAGGACTTTTTAGTGCACGACTTGTATCATAGTACTATGAGGCCCTGAAAATTTGATAAAAATCGGATTAAACTGAAACTATGGCGCAAGATAAAATAACAGAACTGGATGAAATAATAGTAATAGGCTGTTCGGCGAGCGACCATGAGGCGTTGATGGGATTATTGCCACAGTTGAAACCTGATTTTGATACTCCCATTATAATAGTGCAACACAGTGATGATGATGCGCGACTGGTAGAACTGCTGGCAACTAAAACAAAAATTGAAGTAAAAGAAGCAGAGGAGAAGGAACTGATAACTGCGGGGAATCTTTATATAGCCCCCGCTGCCTATCATCTATTGTTTGCGAAAGACGGCTCTTTTACTTTAAAGAAGCCTGAGGAAGTAAATAATAAGTCAAATATTGATATAGCTTTCAGTGCAGCAGCAGATGTATATGCCAGTTCTGTTATTGGCGTATTATTACCTGGAGCTTATATGGCTGGACTGAAAGGATTTGAGGATATAAAAGACAATGGGGGTGTGACCATTATTCAACAATTGGAAACAGCCATAGTGAATAATGATGCGATAGATATGGCATTGACTACAGATGAAATTGCTACCTACCTGAATGAGCTATAAATGCCGGCATAGCTAGTGTAAATTATAATTGATATTTGCAGGTGCAATGGAAGCTTCCAACAACAAACAGCGTAAGATCATCCATATAGATATGGATGCATTTTATGCATCTGTTGAGCAGCGGGATAACCCCGAGTACAGGGGTAAAGCTATAGTAGTGGGTGGCTCGCCGCAGGGTAGAGGTGGCGTGGTAGCTACCGCCAGCTATGAGGCACGTAAATATGGCATAAAGTCGGCCATGGCATCGAAGAAAGCGCAGGAGCTATGCCCGCATGTAATATTTGTATATCCCCGCTTTGCAGTATATAAAGAGGTATCTGAAAAGATAAGAGAGATATTCCGCAGGTATACCGATGTGATAGAACCTTTGTCATTAGACGAAGCATACCTGGATGTGACGGAAGATAAGCAAGGCATTGGCTCCGCCATAGAAATAGCCAAACGCATTAAGCAGGCTATAAAAGATGAATTGCAACTGACTGCCTCGGCAGGTGTATCTGTAAATAAATTTGTAGCCAAAATAGCTTCAGATTACAATAAGCCTGATGGATTGACCTTTATCGGGCCATCGGCAGTAACAGAATTTATGGAACAACTGCCCGTAGAAAAGTTTTTTGGGGTAGGTAAAGTGACAGCGCAGAAGATGCGCAACATGAACCTGTTTACCGGTGCCGACCTGAAGAAGCTGACAGAAGACGAACTGGTAGACCTGTTTGGAAAAACGGGACGGTTTTATTACCACATAGTAAGGGGAATAGATGACAGGGAAGTGCATACCAGCAGGGAAACCAAATCGGTAGGGGCGGAGGATACTTTCCCGTACGACCTTACGAAAGTGGAAGAGATGAATACGGAATTAGATAGGATAGCCGGCCTTGTGCAGGCAAGACTGCAGCGATATAAACTGAAGGGGAGGACCATTACCGTGAAAATAAAGTACAGCAATTTTAAGCAGATAACCCGCAGTATGTCTATACCCAACCCTACGGATGATGTAGATGCGATAGCATCTGTTGCAAAGGAATTATTACTGTCCACCTCGCCGGAAGGACAACCTACAAGATTGTTGGGTATATCGCTTTCTAACTTTAATGAAACAATAGAGAAGAGCCGCTATAAAGGTGGTAGCTGGCAATTGGAGCTTTTCTAATTTTAAAAGCTTGCCTTACAGGCAAGCCTTGGTATGCAATCCCAATGCGGGGTATTGTTTTATGTATCGTAAATTATGCACGTAAGCCAAACTGGTAACTATCCAGGCGCTGTAAAGTTTTTTCTACGTGACGTTTTACCGTACTGCTATAGCAAAGCTCTTGTGCTGCAGACAGAAATGTTTTCAAGTCAACTTCTGCTACGCGGCTAAATATGTTCCTTGCTTTTGATTTCCTAAGGTAGTTCAGTGTTCTCTTTTTCATATCTCGACGTGTTTTAGTGTTCTGATGAAGTGTAGAATAAAAACCGTGCCAGACAATGCCATGCCGGCGTTAAAAATTGGGGAATGGGTGTGGTATAGTTTTTAACCCAAGCATAGAAAAGATTATAACCATGCAAAAGTTGAACAATAAGAAAGTAGCCGTATTAGTGACAGATGGTTTTGAACAATCAGAATTTGAAAAACCTATTGAGGCATTGAAGGCCGCAGGTGCGCAGGTGGATGTAGTATCGCTGAAAAGTGGCCAGGTAAAGGGATGGAAACATACTGACTGGGGCGATGCATTTAGTGTAGATAAAACGGTAAATAGCGTAACCAGTGAGCAATACGATGGACTGGTGCTGCCCGGTGGTGTAATGAACCCCGATAAGCTGCGCATGAACCAGGATGCGGTAACCTTTGTGAAAGGATTTTGTGATGAGCAAAAACCCATTGCCGCCATTTGCCACGGACCGTGGACACTGATAGAAACAGGCTATGTAAAAGGCAAAAAAGATGACATCTTACCCTTCCATCAAAACAGACCTGGTAAATGCAGGTGCTGAATGGGCAGATGAAGAAGTAATAGTGGATAACGGACTGGTAACAAGCCGCAACCCGGATGATTTACCTGCATTTTGCAGCAAGATGGTAGAAGAAATGGCCGAAGGAAGCCATGCGGGCCGATAAAAATTATGAAGGGAGCATTCGCTCCCTTCATTGTTAATACTGAATAGTTAGTTCTTGCCTGGGGATATCCTTTACGCCTAATGATATTTTTTCAGTTTCTTCTATAAGTATTACAAGCCTGGCCTGATGATGCTTGAAGGTCGCATTTTTGAAGTAGGCATGCGCACAGAAACGTTGCCCATTCTTCTTTTTGTGATTATATATGCCTCCATCTAATATGGTTGCATTAACCGGGAGCTTAATACCAGGCGTGCAATAGAAAGTGCCTGCATCTCCGTTCATAAACTCTGTTTTGCTGAATTCAAACAGGTCGACTGCGGCATTATTTACATTAAGACACCGGCCATTTACAGGATCGACCAGCAACATTGGAAATGCAGACTTTTCAAAAAACATGTTATAGTCTTCTACTTCCGTCTGGGCATTATATGGCATTACATCATGAATCTCTTCTAAATTGTTCTTTCTGAATATTGATACGATATCCGGAAATATCTCCAGTCGCGGAAATATAAATTTCTTCATGCGATTGGAATCGAATTTATACCGGTCGCCCAAAAGGTGTGAAAAGAATGAACGGGCGGGCTCCATCAGATTATAAGTGATGAGGCCTAGCATATAACCTTCGAGCAAAGAGCAGAAAATAATACTATTGATGTTTGACAGGTACTCAAGGTTGATGCAGAAGCAGATTGCCGTATAGATAAAAAACATGTAGATTGATTTTCCCCCGGTTCTCATAATAGGTAAGTTTGAATTTGGTTAAAAAAATGGTGTGTTGATCAAAGGTTTTTAGATATTTTATTGAATAGCCTTTCAGGATCGAAAGGTTTTGTTATAAAGTCATTCATACCGGCATTGATGGCCATTTCTTTTGCTTCATCAGATACATCGGCAGAGAAAGCAATGATAGGCACGTCCTTATTTGTTTTGCGTATGGCTTTTGTCGTTTCAAAACCATCCATGCCCGGCATATGCAGGTCCATTAGTATAATATCATAGGTATTCTGCAGTGTTTTCTCCAATGCAATAAAGCCATCTTCAGCTATGTCCAGTGTTACATTTTTATCCTGAAATACGCGTTTGGCAACAAGTACATTTAATGCATTGTCTTCTACTAATAAAATGCGCAACCCGCGTAGGTCTGTGTGGTAGTTCACTTTTACAGGATAAGTATTACCTGATTTTTCAAATGTCAGAAAACACTGAAAAGAACTACCCAGTCCGACAGAACTATCCACTTCAATATGGGAATGCATGAGTGATAATATATGTTTGCTAACATACAGGCCTAAGCCCATGCCATCGTGCTGGCGCGTGATATCATTGCTCAGATGACTGAAGGCATCGAAAATATATGGCAGGCTTTTAGGGGGAATACCCGCGCCGCTATCTTTAATAATAAACAGCACACTTACAGTATTCTCTGTTTCCGCCACTTTTTTAATACTTAGCATAACGCTACCCTGCATTGTAAATTTGATAGCGTTGCTAACCAGATTGTTCAGTACAAGTGCCAGTTTAGCTGCATCACCAATAATGGGTGTGGTTAACGTGGTATCGAAATCGAACTGCAACGAAATATTCTTGCGTTGTGCTGTTAGTATTGAAAGATTGCAAACATTGCGGCACAAGCTCTTTAAGTCTATAGGTTTATTATGTAGTACCAGGCTACCTTTTTCTATATTATTATATAGAAGTATATTATCTAATACGCGGATAAGGGTTTGTGAAGACTCGTTCAGCAATTTTACATCAGGCTGTATATCTTCCGGCAAATCTTTTTTAGCAAGGTGGGCGCCTATACCAGCTATAGTATTGACCGGTGTGCGTATTTCATGACTAATGATGGAAAGAAATTGCGACTTCTCCTTTATTGTAGCTTTCTTTTTTTCAGGTATCAGGGGCTTAACGATGCCCTCGTAATATAGATTGCCGTTGTAATTAGACTGCGTAAGGCTAACGACTCCGGTAAAAACGCTGCCATCCTTTCGTTGCAATTCAAATTCTTTAGAAAGTACCAGGTCTCCCATGCGGAGCAGCGCAAGAATGTCATTAAATGTGTACTTATCGAAAAAAAGATAGAAGGGTGATGTGTTGATAACTTCAGAAGGATTGTATCCGAACAGAGATGCAAAAGCCGGATTTGCAGCTATACATATACCATTCGGAGCTATTCGGAACAAACCTTCGGAAACATGGTTGTTAAGGAAAGCTATAGTGCTTTCTTTTTCTTCAAGCAGTTTCTTTTTTATGTGCAACAGGTTAGTGATACGCTTGTTTGCGATAATAATGCCGCCTGTGATAAATATGCAGAGCAACATTGTTGCACTCACATTAATGCCTTTTATAACGCTGAGGTAGTTGCTGGCATATAAATGAGTAGAAAGCCGCCCCCCTAATTCTGTGAAATTGGTGATAAATAAGCACAGCGCAGAAAACAGTGCGAGAGAGATACTGACGCTTTTCTTTTCATAGGATATTATAATAAAAAGAAGCAGCATTAATGGGATATAAACCATGAATCCATACACGGGGCTATTATAACCGGTATCGAATAATAGTACCAGTATATTAGAGATTACAATGGAATTAATAGCTGTAGCTGTGACTTTGTTGCGAGATGCCAGCCATATATTTCGGCCATATAATAATGCCGCTGCAAAGAAATATATACTAAAAGCAGGGTAGTGGCCTATCTGCAGGCAAATAACAAATGCTATGCAAATGCATACAGCAAGTGCATTCAAATTCAACAGAATCTGTCTTTCATTTTTCATCGGTGAGTCCTCTATATGTAAAAAACTAGCACAGATGGTAGAACATCATAGCTATTTAGCTCACCCTTAAATCCCCTTATAGTGCGAATGTAAGTAACAAAAAATGATTTTTACACATAGAAAGCTTTAATTAATCTAAATGATATTTATTTGGTGTTAATGTGTAAAGTGCTGATCGATGGAAAGGGCATTCCAGATATTATGAACCGATTTTCCGCTACCTAGGTATATAAAACAAGCGGAGCACACGGTCTATCTATAGGCAAGGTTATTTTTTCGTTGACTTTTTCGTGTTGGCCTTATCGTTGTCGATTTTGATATTGGCACGTATTACATCCCAGTATTCTTTGCTATAGCTAACGAATATTTCGCTACCTGCGGGAATGTCTTTCTTGGCATCTATGTATACACGATTGTCGTCTTCAATAGTATATTCTGCATTATTACTGAGGCCTTTTATACGGCTGAGGCCAGTTGCGTCATTAGCATAGCGGGCATGTGAGCTTTTGTAATTCTTGGCATCTAATACGTGCTCATCGTCTATATGAAAGATATACCCGTTATCTACATCTTTACTGGCTACTTCCCAGGTAGTTCTCTTGCCTTTATATTCTACAATGCGGGTGCCTTTAGGAATGAAAACATTGGTGAAGAGACCTTTACCGGCATTGGGCAGGGTAGAGGTTTTAACGGAGAGATCCTTTTCAAGAAAAGCCATGAATTATTTTTGTCGAGCGCGAATTTATTCATTTATTATAATAAAACTATACACCAATGCCTATTCGGCAAGATGATAACAGGAAAAACTATTGGATGCCTGAAACTATTGGCGCAACTTTGCAGCGTTTTTATAAAGGACTTTCTAATGGATAATAACCTTTTCGATATTGTGGTGATAGGTGGTGGCTGCGTAGGATTGGCAACTGCATATAAAATAAACCTGAAGTACCCGCACCTGAAAATTGCAGTGCTGGAAAAAGAGGGAAGGGTTTCATCTCACCAAACGGGGCGTAACTCCGGGGTTATACATTCGGGTATTTATTACAAGCCCGGTTCTTACAAGGCAAAAAATTGTGTGGAAGGCAGGCGTGAACTGGTATCTTTTGCCAAAGAACATAATGTGAAGCATGATATATGCGGTAAGGTAATTGTGGCTACTCATGAAAGCGAGCTGGCGCATATGAACAAAGTATATCAGAATGGCCTGGCCAATGGCGTAGAAGACATAGCCGTAATAACCCGTGAGCAGATAAAGGAGATAGAGCCTTATTGCGAAGGTATATCCGGCCTGTGGGTAGGATGTACCGGCATTATAGACTATGTAGGCTTTTCACAAAAACTGGCGGACCTGCTGGAGCAAAAGTTCAACGGTAGTAAAGTATTCCTGAATACAGAAGCAAAAGACTTTGTACACCAGGATGGCAAAACCATTATAAAAACAAATAATAAAAATTTTGAAGCACGGTATATAATAGCATGTGCAGGGCTGCAAAGCGACAGGATAGCGAAGAAAGAAGGTGCGGGAACGGAAGACGCTATCGTTGGCTTCAGGGGAGACTATTATGACCTGAGCGAGAAGGGAAGGAAGAAAGTGCGCAACCTGATATATCCTGTGCCGAATCCGCAGTTCCCCTTCCTGGGTGTACACTTTACCCGCATGACCAATGGTGAAGTAGAGTGCGGGCCCAATGCTGTATTCGTCTTTAAACGCGAAGGCTATAGCAAAACGGCCTTCAATGCAAAAGATACGGCTGAGGCCTTTGGTTTTGGCGGTACGTGGAAGTTCTTTGCCAAACACTGGCGTTTTGGCCTGGATGAATACCGTGGTGCCTTCTCGAAAGCTTATTTCCTGAAACGCCTGCAGAAGCTGATACCATCTTTGGAAAGCGACGATATTGTGCCCGGCCGTGCGGGAGTACGGGCTATGGCCTTATCTAAAGAAGGGAATATGATAGACGACTTTAAAATAGAAGTGAGTGGTAATGCCATCCATGTGCTGAACGCCCCATCGCCGGCAGCTACCGCAGCGTTAGCTATCGGTAGTGCGGTAGAAGATATGGCCACTAAGCATTTCGGGCTAAACTAAGATTTACGGCTTTGCCGTTTGGGAAGTATAAACTGTAGGATGCCATTGCGTACATCTAGTGTTACTTCCTGCTCTTTAGTATATTCGATCACTTCGTCGTCGGCATGTGCATCTGCGCCTACCCAGGACAGCGTGATTTGCCGGCCGCGAATGGCATTGACGGGGAAAGATATTTCTTTTCCTTTGATAAGCTCTTTTATATAGCGGATTAATTTCTTCCTGTCCTTTTCTGATATTAATACCGTTTCCAGTATGCCATCTCCAGGATGACCTTTGGGATTGAGCACCAGGTTGGGGCCTATGGATTGTATATTCATTACTTCTGCCATCAGGTATTCACCTGAATAGTCTTTACCATCTATAAATATCTTGCTTTCTTTAGGTTTATAATTTTCCGCTATTTCCAGCAGCATTTCCAAAGCCATTTGCAGTTCTTCTTCAGGTGTACCAACTGCTTTCTTATGCTTTTCCGTAATGCTATTCATCAGGTGCGGAAAAATACCGAAGCCAAAAGATTCAAGAAAGAATTCCTTATTGAGCAGACCAGATAGCTGTACTGCGTCTATGGGTACTATGGCAGGTTTCTTCCACGATTGGATTATTTTTTCTGTAGAGCGTTGCGATAGCTTTAGCGTTTTGCCAATATTATTAGCTGTACCCAATGGCAGCAAGGCTACCTTATATTGCTTATCCAATATTCTACGTGATAATAAAACATCGGCCACTTTCTTCACAGTGCCATCGCCACCACCAATGATGAGAAAGTCGGCAGAGCTATCGAATTTCTTCCAGTTCTTCTTTTTGCTGGAGGTGTAGATGCACTTAAAACCGAAGGATTCTATCAATGCTACGAGGGTTTGCGGCGTGTAGGTTTCTGCGCCTGCGGTTGGGTTGTGTATCAGTTGTGCAAGTTTCATATATACATCGTACTAAAAATCCGTACCATGCGCGGTGGCATGATTATATAGCATTTTAACACATGAGGATACTGATAACGAACGATGATGGTATATACAGCCCCGGCATTGCAGCACTGGCCCGCATAGCTCAAAAATTTGGTGAGGTAAAAGTAGTGGCGCCGGATGTAGAGCAGTCTTCTATGGGGCATGCGGTGACACATTCGCGGCCACTGTCGTACAAGAAATCGCCCATCAATTTTGAAGGTATAGAAGCACATCGTGTAAATGGCACCCCTGCAGATTGCGTGGCACTGGGCACACATATGTGGTCGCAGACAGACGTAGTTCTTTCTGGTATTAACTTGGGCCCTAATCTTGGTAATTCGATGTGGCATTCGGGCACATTGGCTGGAGCCAAACAGGCTGTATTGCTGGGTATAAAAGGTATTGCCCTAAGCACACCGGTAAGTAAAGATGAACCAAAGTTTGATGCATTAGAGCCCTATGTAGAAAAGGTGCTTGCCCTGCTATTGCAAGACAAGCACCTTGGATTGTTCAATGTCAATTTTCCGCAAAAACCAACCGGCATGATGTGGACCCGACAGTCGGTACAATTTTACGATGGCAAGATAGTACCGGGCATAGACCCTATGGGCAGAAAACACTACTGGTCGACCGTAATACCGCTGGACCCTGCCGAGGAAGGTTCTGACCGATGGGCTGTAGAGAATAACAAGGTTTCCATTACCCCGCTTCGTCTTGATCTTACAAATGAAACCTTGTTATCTTCACTACAGTTTAGCCACCCCCTTGACTAAATTATTTCCAGCCACCACCTACTGCGCGGTATAGTTCTGTAACAGCATTGAGATGTGCCAGTTTTATATTTGCTAAAGCCAACTCACTTTGTAGCGAATTGCTTTGTGCTGTTATTACTTCCAGGTAATTGGCCATACCGCTCTGAAATAACAACTGAGCATTTTTTGTGGCTTGTTGCAGCACCTCTGCACGGTTGCTGGCAGCACGGTATTGTTCGTTCAGTTTTTCAATCTTCACCATTGCGCCCGATACCTCGCTAACTGCCTGCAATACAGATTGCTTGAACTCAATGACCGTTTTTTCCCTTTCTATTTTAGCGATATTGTAGTTGGTGCGTATAGCCCTGCGTTGCAGTAATGGCTGTGCTATGGCACCTGTTACTACACCAAACAAAGATGCCGGCAGGTTGAACCAGTTACTTGCTTTGAATGAATTGACACCACCTGTAGCCGTAATATTCAGTGCCGGGTAGAAGTCTGCCTTTGCCAATCCCACCCTGGCATTAGCAACTGTCAGTGCCAGTTCCCTGCTCTTTACATCCGGGCGATTGCTTACCATCTGTGCAGGAATACCTGCAGGTAATGAAGCCGGTATTTCCAGGTCATCAAGCTCCGCATTTCGTTCTATACGTAGTGGTACGCTGCCGGTAAGGATGCTCAGGTTATTCTCTACCAGTTCTATATCCTGCTCCAACTGTGGGATAAGCTGTGCTGCCACCAGTTGCTGTGCCATAGCCTGCTGTGTAGCCAACGCAGTTACCTGTCCGGCTTCTTGCTGTAGTTGTAATATACGTACCGTACTATCTGTAAGGCGTACATTCCTTTGTGCAACTTTTAATTGCTCATCCAGCATCAGCAAGTTATAATATGACTGTGCTACCATAGTAATGATGCCCGTTTGCACCGCCTTCCTGGCTTCGGCTGTTTGTAGGTATGCTGCCAGTGCAGAGCGCTTACGGTTGCGCACCTTACCCCATATATCTGCTTCCCACGATATGCCGATATTGGCACTGAAGTCTTCAATATGTTCCCTGCCAAGAAACTGGCTGGTAAGAGAGCCATTCAAGCTGTTCTTTGATGGAACAGTACTTGAAGCTGCTACGTTCAAGCCAACTGTGGGTACTAAAGACATACGTGCCTGCTTTAGAGATTGGTGTGCTATCTCCAGGTTTTTGACAGCTAACTGCATGTCAAAATTCCTTACAAGTGCTGTGTCTATTAACTGACGCAATGTTTCATCGGGGAAGAAATCCTGCCAGTGAATGTTTGCTATGGTTTGTGTATCTGCAGTGGCGCTATTGCGATATGCAGATGGTATGTAATCATTGGGTGTTTTAACGTCTTTCGATATACGGCATGCCGATGCTAGTAAAGCTATGAGCAGCCATAAGATGTTATATGTCTTTTTCATGAAGTCTTATGTTATTATACAGTCTGTGTATCTAATGCTAATGCGCCTTTTAATTCTTTATGATTGCCATTGTTGTCATCATCGAAATGCCAAACCTGTGGTTTCTTACTTACCTTCTCATGCAAGTATTGGAACACAACAAACAGTACAGGAATGATGAACAGACCCAGCACTACGCCGCTTATCATACCGCCTGCTGCGGCAATGCTGATAGAATGATTGCCTAAGGCTGATGGGCCGGTAGCACTCATCATAGGTATCATACCTACTATAAAGGCCAGGGATGTCATGATGATAGGGCGTAGCCTAAGCTTAGCTGCTTCGAGCGCTGCAGCAAGTAGGGTTTTGCCTGCCCGCCTTCTTTGTACCGCATATTCTACTATCAGGATGGCATTTTTAGCCAGCAAGCCTATGAGCATTACAAGGGCTACCTGTACGTAAATATTGTTTTCAATGCCTGCGATGCCAATCGCAGCAAACACGCCGAATACACCGGTAGGAATAGACAGGATTACAGATAATGGCAGGATATAGCTTTCGTACTGGGCTGCCAGCAGGAAGTAAACAAACAGCAGGCACAATGCAAATATGATAACTGATTGAGAGCCTGATGTGATTTCTTCGCGTGTGAGGCCGGAAAACTCATAGGTATAGCCGGAAGGCAATGCTGTTTTAGCTACTTCTTCCACCGCCCTGATAGCATCGCCCGAGCTGTAACCCGGTTTAGGCATGGCATTGATGCCTATAGAGCCGAAAAGATTGTAGCGCGATACTGTTTCCGGTCCAAATACACGTTTCAGTTTTACCAGCGTATTGATAGGTATCATTTCGCCATTCCTGTTCTTAACAAACACACCTGCTATAGCCGAAGGCTCGGCGCGCGATGATACATCGGCCTGCACCATGACACGGTAGTATTTGCCAAAGCGGTTAAAGTCTGACACCTGCACG
Source organism: Azovibrio restrictus (assembly GCA_029255605.1). Classification (GTDB taxonomy): domain Bacteria; phylum Bacteroidota; class Bacteroidia; order Chitinophagales; family Chitinophagaceae; genus Polluticoccus. The sequence continues at coordinate 6,409 of JANLJF010000042.1, read as the reverse complement.
CTACCGAAGTAAGCTTGCATGGTTTGCAACACATCACGCACGCTTACGCCCAGTTGTTTAGCTTTAATGTCGTCCACTTCCATTTCCAACTGCGGATAGTTTGATTGGAAGGATGTAAAGGCTACTGCTATTTCTTTCCGCTTCATCAGTTCGCCAATGAAATTGTACGCTATGCCGTTAAACTTATCGAGGCTGCCGCCGGTGCGGTCTTGCAGTACCATTTCCAAGCCATCTATATTACTAAAGCCCGGAACGGTGGGGAATGTAAAGACGAAGAAATTACCGCCATCTATCGTAGCGAGTTTGGCGCGCATTTCATTCATGATGCCATTGATATCTTTTATTTTGCCACGCTGTTCGGTAGGCTTGAACAGTACAAACCCTGTAGCAGCCGAGGGGCTGGTAGAATTGGTCATGATGTTGAAGCCGGAAATGATATTCACCGCTTCAACAGATTCCATTGGTTTCAATAACTCATCCGCCTTGTGCAATACTTGCGTAGTGCGCTCTAGGGATGCACCGGGTGGCATTGATAAGGCTATAACCGCAAAGCTCTGATCTTCGCTGGGTATAAAGCCCGTAGGTGTTTTGCGCACCATCCATACTGTAAGCAATGTAACGAGCGCTAATCCGCCAAGGCTTACCCATTTATAACGTACCAGGAATTTCAGGCTATTGGTATACTTGCTTGTCATGGTATTGAAACTGGTATTGAAAGCAGTAAAGAAGCGGTCTTTAAAACCTTTAGTTGTAAGTTTTGTTTTATCGCTGTGTGTGTCTTTCAAAAACAAAGCACACAATGCAGGGCTGAGGGTAAGGGCATTGATGGCAGATATTACGATGGCTATGGCCATTGTAAAGGCAAACTGGCGATAGAATAACCCCGTAGAGCCTTTCATAAAACCCACCGGCAGGAATACCGCCGACATTACCAGCGTAATGGAAATAATAGCACCTGTTATTTCGCTCATGGCCGAAATGGTTGCTGCGCGAGGTGGCAGGTGCTTATGTTCCATTTTTGCATGCACGGCCTCTACCACTACAATAGCATCATCTACCACTATACCTATGGCGAGGACCAATGCAAACAAGGTGAGTAGGTTTATAGAGAAACCGAACAACTGCATGAAAAAGAATGTGCCGACAATAGCTACAGGTACGGCTATTGCAGGTATTATGGTAGAACGAAAATCTTGCAGGAAGATGAACACTACGATAAATACCAGCACAAATGCTTCTATTAAAGTATGCTTTACCTGGCTGATAGACTGGTCAAGATCTTTCTTAGTGCTATACAGCATCAGGTGTTTTACGTCTTTGGGAAAATCGCGTGCTGCTTTTTCCATCAGGTTATTAATGGCTATCTGTATCTCGTTGGCATTAGAACCTGCTGTTTGCAGTACACCAATGGTAATGCCTTGCTTACCGTTTACTAGGTTGGCACTGCCATAAGTATAAGAGCCAAGTTCTACACGTGCTACATCTTTCAGTCGCAGCACAGAGCCATCTTCATTTGAACGAATCACGACATTGCCATACTCTTCAGGTTTTGTTAGCTTGCCTTTGTATTTGATGATATATTCAAATGCTTCTTTACTGCTCTGTCCAAACCTGCCGGGGGCAGCTTCCATATTCTGATCCTGTATGGCCGCCATTACCTCTTGCGGTGTCATGTTGTAGGCTGCCAGCTGTGCAGGATTCAACCATACACGCATAGAGTAGTTCTTATCGCCAAATACAAATGCCTGGCCAACGCCTGGTATCCGCTTTATTTCCGGTACAATATTGATACTGGCATAGTTGGAAATAAACGTTTGGTCATAGCTTTTTTCATCTTCGCTATACAGGTTGATAGCCATGATGAAGCTGTTCTGCTGTTTGGCTGTCACAACGCCCGCCTGTACTACTTCAGCAGGAAGCTGGTTGGTAGCTTGTGCTACGCGGTTCTGCACGTTGATGGCGGCCTGGTCGGGGTCGGTACCCAGGCGGAAATAAACATTGATGGTAAGCGTACCATCATTGCTGGCGGTAGAGTTCATATACGTCATGTTCTCTACGCCATTGATCGCCTCTTCCAGCGATGGTGCTACGGAGCGAAGCACTGTTTCTGCATTCGCACCCGGATATACAGCCATTACCTGTGCTACAGGCGGGGCAATATCGGGAAACTGTTGTAACGGGAGGTTTGATAATCCCAACACACCCATGATAACCAGCAGTATGGATATTACTGTGGCTAATACCGGCCTTTCTATAAATTTTCTAAACATTGATTCTTCTTTTAAGTGTGGGTGATATGAATGGTTGACTATTTCCCGGCAGGTAGTGGCTTTACTTCTGCGCCTTCCTGCAGCCTGTCGAGGCCGCTATACACAATGCGGTTGCCGCGCTCTATGCCATCTTTTACGATATAGTCCGTACCTACTTTGCCGGCAATAGCTATCGGTTTTTTGCTGATCTTATTTTTATTGTCGAGCACATACACAAATACCTTGTCCTGCAATTCCAGTGTTGCCTGCTGCGGTACCAGCAGCGCATTGCTATGCTGCTGGCGAATGCGCACCTTGCCCGTATTGCCTGAACGCAGTATGCCTTGCTCATTAGGAAATGTAGCACGCAGCGTGATGGCACCTGTGGTTTTATCGAATTGACCATCAACCATGTCTACTTTGCCTTTTGTGCTGTATTCTTCATTGTCGGCCAGTATCAGCGCCGCTTCCGGTAATTTGCCGGCAGGGTACTGCTTGCTGAAGTGTATGAACTCCGTTTCGCTCATAGAGAAATAAGCGTGTACTTCACGCACATCGGATAATGTTGTAAGCGGGGTAGGGTCGGTATTGCTTATCAAGCTGCCTTTCTTATATGGGAGCCTGCCAATGTATCCGCTCGCCGGTGCTTTTATTACCGCATACCCCATGTTGATGCGTGCTGTGCCTGCCGCTGCCTTTGCCTGCTCGGCGCGTGCAATGGCCATTTTGTGAGCTGCTTTAGCAGTTTTTAGCTGCACTTCAGACACGACTTTATTTTCTACCAGGGGCGTTAGCTTATCTACCTCCAGCTGTGCTGCTACTACAGCAGCTTCGGCGGCATGCTGGTTGGCTACCGCATTATTTAATTGCTCACGGTAGGGCTGCTCATCTATCCTGAAAAGCGGCTGGCCGGCAGTGACATAAGCGCCTTCGTCAACATAAATATGATCGAGGTAGCCATTTACCTGTGAACGCATGGCAACGTCTGTTTTGCCTTGTATAGCTGCTGTATAATCCTGCCAGGTAATGGCTGCGGCTGTATCTACAGCCAGGACCGGTACGGCAGGTGTTTGTGCCCCTTGCTGCCCGGCCGATGAATCCTTACAGCTTTGCAGCGCGAATGCTAATAAAATACTTGTTACAATAAAAGTGGTTCGTGCAATTGGTCTAAAATGTTTCATCTGGTTCATAATTAAGATGCAAAAGAACCAAGCTTGCCTTACAGAAAATTGCCATAAATGACCAGTGCATTTATAAATGACGAATTGAATTGGTCATTTATAATTGAAATAATCGAAATGCGTGCTTTTCTTTGCACGAGATGGAGTAGGTATGTTTCGTATTGGTAAAAACATAATGGAGAATGTGTGGTTCCAGGAATTTCTGGTGTTTGCAACCCTGTTTGTGCTGTTCACGCTCAACGACTGGATGCTGATAACCAGTTGGAATGCACTGTGGGTAGGATTGGGTTATTTCGGGATACTGTATGTGCATGCGCTTTTGCACCGCTTTTTTATCCTGCCGCGCCTGATGGAAAAGCAACAGCCTCTAAAATATGTACCCATAGGGTTAGGGCTGTTACTAGTATTCGGGGCAGCATTAACACTGGCCAAATCCTTTCTTTCGCCGGATTGCTATATAATGAGCAAAACCACTGCTGAGCAAAGCTTCCTGTTTAATACAGCCACCTGTGCTGTTAGCCTTATAGCTATCAATTCCCCTTTCATCATGCTACGCTTCTACAGGCAGAAAAAGAAGGAAGCATCATCGCAGTTATGCATTAATAATACTGAGCTCAACCTGTTGCGTTCACAGCTCAATCCTCACTTCCTATTTAATACATTTAATAACCTATACGGTATCAGCCTGCATGAGCCTTCGCGCATACCTGACCTGATATTGCAGGTGTCTCAACTGATGCGCTACCAGTTGGACAATATCTGTAAGGAATGGGTTTCACTGAAAGAAGAGCTAACCTTTGTAGAAAACTGTATAGCACTGGAAGAAGAGCGGGTAGGCTGCAGGTGTGATATTCAATATGAATTTAAAACAGACCAGCCGGACGCACAGTATTATATAGCGCCCCTTATGCTGATGCCTTTTATTGAGAATGCTTTTAAGCACGGGGCGAATAATATTGAGGCCTGTTATGTGCACACCCTTATAGAAGTGAGGAACGGCCAATTGGAACTTACAGTACGCAATTCCATGCCTAAAAAAAGCAGGCAGGTCACCTCAACCGGCATTGGGCTACAGAATATTGAGCAGCGTTTGCAGATACTGTATCCCGGTAAGCACCGGCTTCGCAGGCATATCACCAGGGAAGAGTACCTGGTATCGTTATCTTTGCAATTACAATAAGTGGATGGTGACTACGAAAGTAAAATGCCTGATAGTAGATGATGAAGCAGCTGCGCACTATGTGTTGGTGAACTATATAGAAAGGTTGCAACACCTGGAGCTGGTTGGCCAGTGTCATAATGTACTGGAGGCAATCAATTTTCTGCACGCCAATCCAGTAGACTTAATTTTCCTCGATATCAACATGCCTGAAATGACAGGCTTCGATCTGTTGAATACATTAAGTAATCCACCTAAAGTAATACTTACAACTGCCTACACTGAATTTGCATTGGAAAGCTATGACTATGGTGCTATTGATTATTTGCTGAAACCGATACACTTTCCGCGCTTTTTGAAAGCGGTGGAAAGGTATATGTCGCTGCAGCCGGTAACAAGTGCAGAGATTACCAGCGATGGTGATGCACCTTTTATGGTGAAAGCAGACGGCAACTGGATACGTATAGACCCCAAAGAAATGCTGTATGCACAAAGCCTGGGTAACTATGTGAAGATATTTACCAATAAACAGACCCACCTGGTAACCATCACTACTACGGAACTGGAACAAAAGCTGCCCGCAGCGCGATTTATGCGCATACACAAGTCGTATATTATAGCGCTGGATAAAATAAAAAAATACAGTAATCAAACTGTAACCATCGGTGATGCAGAATTGCCTGTGGGCATAACGTACAGGCGCGAGCTTTCAGACAGGATGAAATAAGTTTTAATCTCTTTCTTTTAAATTGAAGGTACTAGCTAATAGTTCGAATGAACGCTTACGGTCATTTGCATCGGCAGCCATTGTGGAAACGATCAATTCATCTACACCAAAGTCATTTAGCAATCGTGTTATCTGTTCTTTTACATCATCGGGTGTGCCGGATATAACACGTCCGCTATTGTGTTTGATACGATCCAGTTCAAAGCTTGAAAACGTATAGCTTGCAATATCATCGGGTGCCGCAATGTTATGGAAATTGCCTTTTTCAAATTGAAGCAGTATATAGTCGAGATACTTGCGCATAGCGACAGCTTTCCCCTCCGTTTCGCCGCATAGCACCGATATAGACATGGTAGCATGTGGTTCGGGGAATTGCTCAGATGGTTCGAATTTTTTACGGTATACATCTACCACATCCGGGTGCACAAAGCCATTGATGAACTTTGCCACGGCAAGGCCCAACCCAAACCGCGCAGCAATTTCGCTGCTGCCACCGCTGGAACTAAGTATCCATTGCATAGGTATAGTGCTGCACTGCGGTACGGCTATTATAGGGCCATGTTGGGTAGCAGCCGAATCCCTGAAGAAATGCTGCAAATGTTCTAATTGTTGCAAATACTTTTCTTCTGCAAAATCATTAGAAGGATTGAGCAGGTGTGCCGTAATGCGGTCTCCGCCCGGCGCACGACCCATGCCCAGATCTATGCGGCCAGGGAAAAGCGTTTCCAGCATCCTGAAATTCTCTGCCACCTTCAGCGTGCTATGATTGGGCAGCATAATGCCACCGGAACCGATGCGTATATGGCTGGTAGCATCCGCAAGTTTCACCATCAATACCTCGGGAGTAGAGCCCGCTATAAAGGTAGAATTGTGGTGTTCTGATACCCAGAAGCGATGGTAGCCCAGCTTGTCGGCCAACTGTACTGTAGCAATTGTTTCCGCTACAGCTTCGGCTGCAGTACATCCTTGTCTTACAATAGACTGATCGAGACTGCTAATCTTTATTGGTGCCATAATGCCATTGTTGATGTAAAGTTATGGGCATGTATGGCATCATTTGTTTGTTATATGCAATGCAGTTATAGGCTGCGTA
>JANLJF010000041.1 GCA_029255605.1 Azovibrio restrictus | reverse complement strand
GCACGTACTATGTAACGGCCACTTGCAAAACTGCTTACAGGAAGCTCTACTTTGCTAGCTTTTTCGCTCAATGTAGTACGATACACTACCTGTCCAAGACTATTCAGGATAGTTACTTCTTCGATCTTAGCACCTGTTACACTCAGCAATGTTTGCTCGTTAGCAGGGTTTGGATACAGGCTGGCTTCCAGTGCATCGTTTTCCGTAGTCGGAACATTAGTTGCCCATTCTACCATTTCTATTGTATCTGAACCGCAATCATTGAATATCACAAGTTTCACAAACAGGTTGCCATCGTATGTTTTTGTTACCGTATTTGCAGTATGGGTAGTACCATCGCTGAACAACCATAGTACCCTTGTTACATCTTTAGGACCTGCTACACCAAATGTATATGTATTGTTGATCCTTGTTTTACTGATACCTGTAGCTGTTGGCAGCGGGTTAACAGTTACATTTATAGCATCTGTACCCACGCAGTTCGGTCCGGCATCTACCTGAACACTATAAGTACCACTCTTCGTGATCTCAATTGTTTGGGTTGTATCACCTGTGCTCCATGTGTACTTAGCACCCGGATAACCCGCATCCAATATCAAAGATTTGTTTTTGGTTTCACAAGTTGAGAAATCATTACCCAGGTCTACGGCTATCGGGCCTGCATTTACTATTGTAGAAGCAGTATCCGAACAACCTACGTTTGATACAATCAATGAATAGTTGCCTGCAGCATCTACCGTATGAGTACTGTTAGTAGCGCCAGGTATATCTACACCATTCAGTTGCCATTGATATGAAATGATACCTGCTGTACTTGCAGCTTTCAGTTCCAGGCCATTACCTGTACAATATATAAGCGTACTGTTTGCCGCAATGTTTGCCATAGGTGGAGCAGTTACTGTTACCGTAACAGGCAGTGACACTGTAGATTGTGTACCTGTAACTTTTACAGTATAATCACCACCTGCCGTAGCATGGTAAGTATCATAGATCGCTCCGGAGATAACGCTACCATTCCTGTACCACTCATATTGATATGTAGTAGAACCACCGGAAACAGGAGTAGCTGTAAGGACAGCTGTATCACCAGCACATATCACATGCTTGCCTGCAAGCTTAATGACTGCGCTGAAGTTGATACCATCTTCAATACCTGTGAAAGTGCCAAAGCTGGTAACACCTGCTGCTGTGATTTCATTAGTCGCATCATTTGTAATACTGTTCGCTTCATTGTAAGAAATCCATGGAGCAGCACCGTATTTATGTGCCAGTTTCATATCCGGCTCACTTGGCATGTTGCCCATCCAGATATCCATATAATTCAGCGTCAGGTCAAAATCATAGGTAGTACCTACACTTGATGGCACCATATCCGTATAGAAGTATTGGTGTGTACCACCACTGATGGTGGTAAAGTTAGCCGGCGGGATACGGCCGCTGTATTGACGAACAGTTAGCGGAGTCGTCAGTGCCATTGCGGTATTCCATCTTACAGTGGCTACTTTCTGATCGCCAAATGTAAATACTTGCGGAACACCCGGAGCAGCTAATGCCGGTGTAGCCACTGCTGCAGGAGGTGCGACAGTAGGCTCAAATTCGTACGCACCGATATCCGGCACACCGTCTGCCAATGTTACTGGGCGGCTGTTGCCATCCATATCTAATGAATTGACAGCCAGTTGCTCACCACGGCCATTCAGCGACCATGAAGCAGCATTTGTAGGATCCGGCCTTAAATCTGTAGCACTGGTAAAGCCCGGGCTATATGATATAGAATTTTGTTCCCAGCCATTTGAAGCCAATGCTGCACGGAAAGCAGGGAAGTTATTGAATGTGCCATAGAAGCCCGAATACTTACTGGTACCCGTAGCATATACGTTATTGTAATCACTCACACCATCATACATACCCAGGTAGTATGCATAACCACCACCGGTATTAATGAACGCATTGTTTTTAACAACGTTGTTTTCGTATGGATAACCATACGTGTTTATATACATAGCATAACAACTGCTGTTGGTATTTGTGACGTTAATACTGTTACTTATGATATCAACATTTGAAGGTTGATTTACATAAACACCATAGTTTGCCCATGCAGTACCACCAATTGAAACGGCGTTATTAGCTATGATAGACCTATCCGAACCCGGAGTAATGTTATAGCCATTCGGATAGTCGAAGTATAGACCATATCCTTGGGTTATACCTGATACTTTATTATTTTTTGCTTCAAACGTACCGGCAAATGGTGCAGTATTCCATGCGTTATAGAAATACATACCGTAGTATGAATTATTGTTGCCGATTATTGTATTGTTATTGAACTTGTAATTGAGTGAATAATATACGTAGTTGTAACCACTACGATCGAAAGTGTTATTCTCAATGACAGCATTCATACAAAACTGGCTCCAATCGCCTTGCAGGTAAAAACCATACGAACCACCTGTAAAGGTATTGTTCTGGAATACAAGGTTTTCGTTATTTCCACCACCCATACTCATACCATCAAAAGCACGGAAATAATAGTTAGTAGAAATACCTGTTGTTAATACACAACCAACAAGACTATCGTTGGTAGTATTGCCTTCGTACATCAGTGCTGCTGCATAGCTACCACCGGTAGCGGCAATAGTTATGTTTTTAAGCGTGATGTAAGAAGCGCCGCTCAGTTTAAATGTATAATTCCTATCCCAGTTGGTAGATGCGTAACTCAGCACAACGCTTGATGCGCTACCGTTTTCAGATTGGAAGGTTACCCTGTTGGCAGCATTACCACCACCCTGTACCGGGTTTACTACCAGCCCTTTGGTGCTTGTATATGTACCGGGACGTATATTGAAAATAACCGGTCCGCAAACACCGTAAGTATTCAGGTCTTCTACTGCAGCTTCCACATCAGGGAAGTTGGGTGATGTACCACCTACTGTGTAGGTACCGCTTAAAGAAGCACGCAATGTTTTGCGCAGGGTATCGTCAGCTGTAACGATGTCTGTTACACCGTTAGGCTCTGAAGTCCATATTTTAAAGTTGTTTGCTGCTGCGCCAAATGTAACGTTACCTAAATTAATAACGGCACTGTTGAAATTCAACACACCATTATTAACCGGTATCGGTGTCGTATATGTTATTGGAGAACCAGCTGCTGGCGTACCATTGATTTCCCAGTATATCTTCACACTGTTCAGCACATTGTTACCTGTATTTTTAATACGTACTGTAACAGGATAAGTACCAGCACAGAATAAACCTGTAGGCGTAACAACTTCTGCTGTGCCGGCGTTGTTGGCCACATCTATACCGGTAAACTTACCATAGGTATTCAGCTTTGGTGAAGCCGGGCTGTATATGTAGTTACGCAGCGTATTCGATCCGCTGATAGTTATTGGATAGCCTACCCATGGATTAACACCTTCCTGTTGTGCCAGGTGAAGCGCTGCCTCCGAAGAGATAGTACCCATCCAGGGTTCTTTATAATAGATATTCGTTTCGAAATCAGCGGAAGTTGAACTGCTGATATCTGTATAGAAATACATGTTTGTAGGGTTCAGCGCACCCAATCCCGGAGGGACAGTACCTGTGTATTGACGCACATCAGGCGCTGTTGCGGGTACTGTGGCTGAAGCATCCCATGTAATGGTAGCTACCGTATCACGGCCCAGTGTATATACCTGGGTACCACCGGCAGTTGGTGTTGCCGGTACTACCGTACACAACGGCGGAATATTGCTCGGATCAGGAACAAACTCATATGCACCTAAATCTGGAACGCCTGTGCCTGTTGTGGTTACACGCGGATTGCCATCTTTATCTATGTTATTGTTCGCAATATGAATACCACGGCCATTTACCGACCAGCTGTTTTGATTGGTTGGGTCTGGCGTGAAATCATCGCTTGCAACATTAGTGAAGCCCGGATCGTAAGAAATGGAATTCTTATCCATGTTAGAAGCTGATCTCCATGCAGTAAGATCTGAATAAGAGGAGCCGGACCAGTTGTCATAAACAAGGGTGCTACTGGTAGAATAGATATTGTTGTAATCCATTTTAACATTGATACCTATACCTCCATTATCATAAAAGTTTACAGCCTGCCCACCAACACTTTCATTGTAAATAATATTGTTATTAACATTTACCGGTTGGCTGTTGCCATATACTTCAAATGCACTGACCCACGAAGAAGTTGATGTTGGTGCAATACGAGCTATGGTATTATTGTAGACATCATACCTACCAGCCCATGCATCCACGGATAGGCCATATACATTTGCGTTGCTACCCGTGCCATTACCAATAATGACATTATTAAATACCTTATCATTATTACCACTGCGTAACGTCAAGCCATAGCCATAAGCCCAGCCGCTAACAGTCGCTTTAATAGTATTACCCGAAAACTCGTTGTTAGTAAGACTATTTGGCCCACTTGAAGTACTATTGGCACTTATATATGTGCCACCATCAGTACCACCTTCTACTAGGATTTTATTATTTCTAACTTTACATTCTTTACCATAATCGAAAATGTTCAACTCCGCATAGCTATACCAGTCGGGAGTTGTAAGGCTGAAATCGTTACGCTCCATCACTACACTATCACTTGAGTATCCGCTCATAAGAGTATATGCACCCCAGCTACTCTGCAGGTTGATTGTATTATCAGATACTTTGGCTTTATCTACATAATCACCGTTAGTATAAAATTGATCGATGTACCCCGTAGTGTTAATGCTTACATTATTGCCGCTAAAGGAGTGATTTCTGCCGTAGTAGCTCGTCTGGAAATAAATGTATCCGTAGTTGGGCGTTTCTATGTTAAAACTATTACTATCTATTTTGGTGTTATTACCATAAGTAGTACCTCCGGGGTAGTTATATACATATAAACCATTGGTTTGCGGATACCAGTTGTCGTTGTACATGTTTACTGTATTCTGAGATATATCATAGTTAGTACTATAATACACTTCAAAACCTGTAAAATATCCGTAAGTACCTACGTTAAACGTATTCTCCCTTACCAGCATCTTATTAGTACCCTGGGTGTTACATTCATACATGTAAAACGAATAGTAATAATAGGTAGACACATATGGCGACTCTAATGAGTTGCCTATGATTTGCGTACCATTGGTATACTCATTCCAGAAACCAGAGAAATCGTCGGGCGAAATGCTGGCATCATCTGTAATAATGATATTGTTTAAAACCTGGTCGTCGTTGGAACTTGCCAGGTAAACGCCACCCCTGTAGGGCTCTACCATGGTATTATTCTCAAATCTTGCACCCGATGCACTGCCATCACCATTCCAGTATATAGCGTAAGAGCCATTTATAATGGAATCTTCGGCAATGACGTTGCCGGTACCTGAAAGCCCATCGGCAAAAATGCGCGATTTATCTCTGGAGCTGGTACCGCTTGTACTACCCGTAAGCAGACACCTGGTTACAGTGTTGTAAGAAGATGTTCCCGTAAAAGCTACATCCGTGCCATATGTACCATCTGAATTATTAAGTGTCAAATCCTCAATGATTACATAGTTTGAATTTGACAATTGAAATACATAATTGGTACCGGAAGCACCAGTGGGATTTAATTCTACAGTACCTCTTCCGTTTCTGGGCCTGAAGGTAACTGTATTGGTAGGGCTTGAT
>JANLJF010000040.1 GCA_029255605.1 Azovibrio restrictus | reverse complement strand
GGTGCCATATCGCTTTTCTTGCGTGCCAACCCATATATATTGTTTAATGTATTGAAGAGAAAATGCGGGTTTAGCTGGCTTTTCAGCATTTGCAGCTCTGTGCTCAGTTTCTCTTTCATAATGGTTCGCTCGCGTTCCTTTGCTTTCATCTGCACTTCTACAAATTGTATGGATAGCAATACCCCCGCCGGAAATGCCGCTTCCAGCATAAGTGTAAAGAATTTGGCCGGCTGTATAAAATGTCCTTGTGGCACAACGAGATTATCATACACATAGGGTAATGCTACCAGCCTTGCAAAGACAATAACAGTAAATATAGCCGCAAAATAACTAGCCAGCACCATAGCTATCCCCTGCCATCTGTGCCTGCTACGCTGTATGATATTCACCACACCTGCATGCAGCAGGTAATAGGCCAGTGCCATATACGGCAGTGTATATAGAGCCCCTGTTATAGATGCACGCAGTAGCTTAACCCCCGCAGGCCAGTTGCAGCCAAAGGCATCCAGCCACTGCCATTCAAAATAAACAGTAAGACAGTAGTAACCCACCCAGAACAATATGTGAAACAACACACGCTTCATAGCATCAAAAATCGGCAAATACCACCGCCTGTGCAACAAAGACGACAAACGACAGGTATCTGCCTACCAACGGCTGCAAAATGGGTATAAACAATGTCTAACGCACACCTCGGCATCAATTTAAAGATTACATACAGCAGGTATCTACCCATATACCGCGCCTGCGCTTAGTGATGTGCTCAATAATTTTGCTGCTACAACACACTTACTAAAAACGGCAATTAAAAAAACGAGCATTATGAGATTTCTGAAAAGTAGAACAACCATCATGAGTATGCTATTGGGGGTAATAGTATGCATGGGCGCTATTTCATGCAATAAGGATGATGATAAGGGATCGGGTACTAATCCTACACCTACGCCTAATCCATCTGTCTATCCCAAAAATGTATCTATTGAGTATCGCGCTTCGGTGGCTTCAGGCTCTGTAGCCAAGGCTACCTCCATCACATTCACTAATGAAACAGGCGGCGAATCCACTGTAAACGACGTGCCGATGCCCTTCAGTAAAAAGATAGACCGCAATGTGAAGTATCTGGACAAAGCAGCTATTGCCATATTGCAAAACAACAGTGCTACACCGGGTGCTTTCAGCATTAAACTGGAAATATTGATAGATGGACAAGTAGTGAAGACAGAAACGCATAGTGGCAACAGCCATCTAAATGCAGCTATTGTGCATTTCTTTCAATAGGATAATTATACATATCCTTGATAGCAACCCGGTGCGCAGGTACCGGGTTATTTTTTATCTCCAGAGGTGAAAGGATAGTTTATCCCAATACCTAAACAAGCTTTGCGCAGCTCCGTACTTTGTATATATTAACAAAGCATTAGAATCATCTGCTTTTTCTTCGCCATACGATACACGTATTCATCTATGAAAAAATTGCTTGTCTTATTGCTGGTTATTTGTTGCCATCTAAATGCGCTATGTCAGCTTACTCCCGAGCATGTGGGACTAAAGCATTACAGTTACGCTTCCCCCACACTGGGCAGTATAAATTACTATGTAAGCACAGCCAAAATAGACAGCCTGAAACCTGTGTTGCTATACATAGATGGCTCTGGGCCACTACCATTGTATCAATATACTGAACGTGGCATAATGGGCAGTATCCCATTCGATATCGGGGAAATTTCAAAACAATATCACCTGGTGGTTATCAGTAAACCCGGAGTATCCTTTGCCGATAGTGTACGTTATAATGACAGCACAGGCTACCCCCAGTCCCGCATGCCCGATGAATACCGCAAGCGTCTTTCGCTAAACTGGCGTGTAAATGCCTGCGATGCAGTGTTGAAAGACATCGATAAGAATCTGAAGATCGATAAAAAACATATCGTGATACTGGGCATTTCAGAAGGCTTTCAGGTAGGTGCGGCATTGTTATCGGTAAATAAAAGCATCACCCATGCTATATTACTGGTGGGCAATGGGCTTAACCAGTTTTACGATTTTATAGTGCAGGCACGTACCGATGCTGCTGCGGGCCACATCAGTTACAATGATGCCGAAGGTTATATAAAACAACTACAGGAAGAAATAGCCGATATATACGCCCACCCCAACGCTATTGATAAAGAATGGCAGGGGCATACTTACCTGCGCTGGAGCAGCTTTTGCAATACCACACCTATGGAGCATATACTGGCTGCAAATATTCCCATATATATTGCTGTAGCATCGCGCGACCGCAATACATCGGTGCTAAGTGCCGATTATATATATCTTGAAAGCCTGAAACAAGGCAGGAAAAATATCAGTTACCATGTATTGCCTTACGACCATATGTTCAATGAATTTGCCTGGGAAAACCCAAAACCTATCGCCAATCATACTTTCGATGTAATAACCGATGCATTGAAATGGGTAAAATAATACGGCTTTGTTATCTTAGCTCCCCATTTTTAAAACCACCATTATGCAACAGTTCCCCGTTTCTTCATCTATCCTGTCTACTCCACACTTGGGGGCATGGGTACAGCAACAATGGAGACTTGCAGTAACGGATTGTAAGCTACTACGGGCGGGCATCAATCATAGCTACCTTATCACCACGGCTACCGATAAATATGTATTGCGAATCTATAGCCTGGGGTGGCGTTCTGCCACTGACATTGCCGAAGAGATACGGCTTATAAATACGCTGGCTGAAAACGGCATACCTGTATCCACACCTGTAACCGATGCGGGTGGTAACTATATACACAACATCATGGCACCCGAAGGAGAAAGGCATGCTGTATTATTTACCTATGCCAAGGGTAATAAGATAATCACCTACCCCGATGCCATGCATACCACCATAGGGCGCACAATGGCGCAGCTGCATTTGCATACGGAGGGCTTATCACTGCAACGCACCACCTACACTCCTGAAACCCTGTTGGTGCAATCCTTGCCATTGCTACATGCTTTTATGCAACCCGGCAGCGAAGAATTAGAGTATATGCACACCATGCAGGGCAAGCTGCTGGATATACTGCACCATGCGGATACTACCCAACTCCGCAGTGGCGCCGTGCATCTCGATATATGGTTCGACAACCTGAATATGGATGGCAATAGCATCACCCTCTTCGATTTTGACTTTTGCGGCAATGGCTGGCTGTGCTTAGATGTAGCGTATTACCTCCTGCAACTGCACTTTACCGAACCCGACAATGCCGAGTTCCGCCGTAAGACAACTGCTTTTCTCCATGGCTATGAAGACATCACCCCGCTTACCGTCGAAGAGAAAAGACTATTGCCTGCACTGGGCACCGCGCTTTACTTCTTCTATCTGGGTGTGCAATGCCTGCGGTTCGAAAATTATTCCAGCATCTTCCTTAGCGATACATACCTGAAACGTTATATTATGATGCGTGTAAAACGTTGGGCAGACTATTGTGATGCCAACGGATTAGCATAATTTCGCAAATTTTCCGCAAACTGTGAAGAAACGCATCCATCGCACTTACCGTGTTACCAAACTGGTTATCTATCGCCAGACACTTGTAGACCCCGAAGACCATATCTGGACTTTCATCGGTGCCTTCATAGGCATTGCATTGATAGGGCTGATACACAAAGTACAGTTCGACAGGTTGGATAATGTATTCCTCATTGGGTCTTTCGGTGCCAGTGCGGTATTGATATTCGGTGCTACTAACAGTCCTTTGGCACAACCCCGAAACCTGGTAGGCGGTCATTTCATCAGCGCTATTATTGGAGTGCTGGTACACAAGCTAGTACCCGGCGATGTGTGGCTGCAGGCAGCCCTTGCTGTGTCCCTGTCTATTGTAGCCATGCAAATGACAAAAACCATGCACCCGCCCGGTGGCGCCACTGCATTGATAGCCAATATAGGCTCTGAAAAAATATTGAGTCTCGGCTGGATGTATGTATTATCTCCCGTCATGTCGGGCGTGCTGATATTGCTGGTGGTAGCGCTGGTGATAAACAATATACCCAGCCACCGGAATTATCCTTACAGGAAGTAACAGCGTATTAGCGTATCAGTGTTACATCACCTTTTATCATCTCTTCTTTACCAAAACGGTCGTTTACCGATAGTGTCCAGAAATAAGTACCTACATCAGCCATCTGGTTTTTGTAGCGGCCATCCCAGCCCTTACCTATTTCATTGGTTTCAAAAACCTTTTCACCCCAACGGTTGAATACACGGAAATAATTGATTTTTGAATATCCTACGCTCAGCATTTTCAGGTAGTCGTTCAGGCCATCACCATGAGGTGTAAAACCATTGGTCACAAACAAGGATGACTGGTTCACAACCCACACCTGTATGGAGTCATTACCCTCGCAGCCTGCATTGCTGCTTACATGTACATTGTACCTGAATATACCCGTATCCGGATAACTACCCACGGGATTGTTTACATCCGTACGGTTCAGCCGGTCTCCCGGTGTCCAGGCATATTTGTCGCCACCATTGGCGCGGAAATTGATTATTTCGCCCTTTACGATGATGGTATCATTGCCAGCAAATGGCAGGAACCGTTCTACCTTCACCTGTTTAGCCACCGTATCTTTACATCCTTTTATGGTAGATGATATCAGCATTACCGTATAGTCGCCGCCTGTTCCAAACGCATGCGTCGGGTTCTGGTCGGTAGAGGTACCGCCATCGCCAAAGCTCCATTCCCATTTATTTACAGGTTTATAAGTAGCTTCCGAAAGATCGGTGAATTGTATAGGTGTATTGGGGCAAGGCAGCCCTTCATATCTATACTCGGCTTCGTGCAGCGGGTATATCTTTACTAGTCTCGATATGCTATCAGGACAAGTACTGCCCCTGTTCACTACCAGTTGCACTTCATACGTACCGGTATCAGGATAAGTATAAGTAGGTTGAAATTCTGTAGATGTGGCACCGGGTACGCCCAAATCCCAATAATATTCAAAACCACCCTGGCTGTTATTGATAAAGCCTACCGTTTTGTCTTTGCAATTTACAATGTAGGTATTGAACTCGTCAGACAGTTGTGGTATATCTGCCACCACAGCCTTAGAACAGTTGGTAACCACAAACTGAAACTCCCTGTGCACCGTATTGATGCGCACCCCATTGCGCCATTCATGGCAGCATACAGATACTACGTAGCGCCCTTGTATATTCGGCGTGCCTGTTATTAATCCACTTCGCGGATCTATCTGTATAATAGGATTGCCGCCCATAGGCCTTGTGGCTGAAAAGCCGGTACGATACCCAAAGCTGGGCGATGGCGGGTTGGGCTGGTACACATTCAACGGCGGTGGCAGTACAGACGAAGGCCACGGTTTCGGATTTTCCGGCGTACCACCGGGGTATGCATCACAAAATTCGTAGCTCAGTGAATCGCCATCGCTATCGGTAGCACCATGGTCATATACCAGTGGGTTATTTACACAAATAATTTGCGGTGGGTAGTTTTTGAATACAGCACTGCTATTACAGGCAGCCAGGTTAGCAGGTGGTATATCGCAGTAAATGGTAGCGCCCACTTCCGATGGCCTCAGCAGGTTGTTAATGCTACCATTACGGCAGCAACGGGTATATATTACACGATAACCCTCACCGTTATCAGGCAGGGTATAGGTTCTTACAAAGCTCACTTTGCGCAGGCAGGTAGCGGGTGGATTGTTCACGCAGCTATTGCTGAAGTTGGGCGGTACGGATATATC